>JAGRBY010000691.1 GCA_020433835.1 Anaerolineae bacterium
TCGATGGTCTAGTGTGTCAGACCCTACGAATTCTGAAAAAATCGATGGTCTAGTGTGTCAGACCCTACGAATTCTGAGAAAAAGGACGGTCTAGTGTGTCAGACCCTACGAATTCTGAAAAAATCGATGGTCTAGTGTGTCAGACCCTATGAATCCTGAGAAAATGGATGGTCTAGTGTGTCAGACCCTACGAATCCTGAGAAAAAGGATGGTCTAGTGTGTCAGACCATACGAATCCTGAGAAAAAAGACGGTCTAGTGTGTCAGACCCTATGAATTCTGAGAAAAAGGACGGTCTAGTGTGTCAGACACTACGAATTCTGAGAAAAAGGACGGTCTAGCGCGTCGGACCATACGATCAGGGTCATGATCATGTCTTTCCGAGCGCTCACCCTATGATCGACTGCCCGGCATTTCGACACCGAAGGCGGAGTGAGGTTGATTTTTACCCTTACACCCTACTCCCGACTTCTTACTCCTTGTTTGCCCACGGATTCTCCCCCGCTCACAAAGCAGCGAGGTGTGTTCGTTATCGAAAAATGATGGGAAAATAGAAGAGTGGCTGGGAAAAGACATACACGGCTCCTCTGGCCCCATCATAGCCTTGTGCTCCAATCACCACCGTATCACTGTTGATTGCCGTGGAGAAACCAAAAAAGTTGTCTGCTGCCCCGTCTGAGGCGGTTAATTTGGCGGCAAAGGTAGAGGTTGTAACCCAGCCATTGTTGGGCTTAACGAAAAGGTAGGCCGACCCCTGGCCGCTGTCGGCTCCCGGTGCGCCAACCACGATGGTATCACTGATGACGGATAGAGACACGCCAAATCTATCGCCTGCTGCCCGGTCGGAGGCGGTTATTTTGGCTGTTTCGGTCAACGTGCCGCTCCAACCGCTGTTGGGCTTATCGAAAATATAAATTGACCCCTTTTTGTTATCGTCATCCGCCGCGCCCAGGACAACAACATCGTTGCTGATGGTGGCTGAAAGACCGAACACATCTGTTCCCACGCCATCTGAAGCAGTTAATTTGGCTGTAAAAGTAGAGGTCGTCACCCAACCACCGCCTGGTTTTTGAAAGATATAAGCGGCATCTAAACCAGGCTCGTCATAAAAGCCCGGCGCACCGACAACGAGCGTATCGCCGCTGAGCGCGAGCGAGCCTCCGAATGCGTCCTCCGTCATTCCGTCCGCAGCAGTCAATTTGGCGGTGAAGGTGGAGGTTGTCACCCAACCGCCGGTTGGTTTGGCGAAGATGTAGGCTGAACCTTGGTTCGCGTTGGGGCCAATTGTCTGTGTGGGTGCTCCGGCCACAAGTGTGTCGCTGTTTATGGCGAGTGCGCTGGCGAAAGCGTCACCCCCGCCTCCATCGGCTGCCGTTACTTTGGCTGTTTCGGTTAAGGTGCCACTCCACCCACCGTTTGGTTTGACAAAGACATAGGCCGCGCCCTGGCTGCTGTTGTCACCCACTGCGCCGGCCACAATGGTGTCATCACGTATGGCAACTGCAAAACTGAACAGGTCGCCAGCGGTACCATCCGAGGCTATCAGCTTGGCCGTTTCGGTTAGGGTGTTACGCCAGCCGCCACTTGGCTTAACGAAAACGTAAACCGAACCTTTACTGTTGTTATCACCAAAGGCACCAACCACGATGGTATCGCCATTGGCAGCAACCGAATAACCCAGATTGTCATCCATCACGCCGTCAGACGCGGCCAATTTGGCGGCGAGAGCTGCCGGTAATAGATTGGGCGGGGTAACTGTTTGGGGCTGCATCGCTTGGGCCGCGTTGGTGTGGATCAAGCCTATGGTGAGTACAACCAGCATTGAGCCTAATAAGAACGCAAGAATTACTCTCATAGTTTTCCTGTGGCCTATAATAGGGCGAACTAAACCTGAGCGCGTGGCCGGTCGGTTTGAGGATTAAGCGGTTAGAAAAGAACGACGTGGGTCATCCGGTCGAAGGTGATGGTTGTATTGTACCTGGAGTTCGCCTGAAATGACAAGATGCTGAAGTCAATATCTGTCTCGGCATTATCTCATACCCGTCACAAATGCACAATACGGATACAGAGCAATACGATAAGATGACGGAGCGAGAAATCCGCCCGAACATTGTTTGCTGCTGAATGTTGTAGGGATTTCTCGCTCATGCTTTGCCCGATTTAAGCAGGCAACTGCGCGTGAATGCTGTTAGCTGCCGTTCAAGCCCAGCTTGGCCTTGGTGGCCCCGACATCCATGCCGTGCAGACGGGCCAGGTTCTCGCCGAGGATTTTGCGTTTGGCCTGCTTGGTGAGGGGCGGGTAGCCGTACTCCGTGACCAGGTCTTGGGGCAGTTCAAAGTTCCAGAACTCTTCCAAGGCCCATTGGGGATGCCAGATGGGGGTTTCGCCGCCGTACAGGATTTTGTCTTCGCCGCACCACCACAACATCTTGGCCAGGGTCTCGGCAAAGACACGCGGTTGACGGGCGATGAAGTTGACCGTGGCGGCAATAGAGGCGTACAGGTTGGGATAGCGCACAATCTGCCACAACACCTCATCGAGCCAGGGCAGACCGACGTGGAAGATGACAAAGTTGATGTCGGGGAAGTTGGCGGCGGCACCGTCCATATCCCAGGTGCGGGTGTGTTCTATCGGCTGCGGGCCGAGCGGCACGCCTTTGTGAACGCCAATCAAATTGATGCCTAATTCTTGTGCCTTTTCAAATACCGGGTAAGCGATGCGTGGGTCGTCCATGCGCCAGGGGAAGGGTTGGCCGTAATCGTAGCGCACGTTGTACAGCTTGATGGCTTTGGCCCCGTACTCTTTAACTTGCAGTTCCAGTGAATCGAGCGCTTTTTTGCCCTCTAAAGGGTTAATGCTGGCCCAAAAGACAGCGCGATCAGGATGCTTGCGAGCCATTTCGGCGCACTTTTTCCAGTCGGATAGACCGTCGTGGAAGAGGTCGGTCAGGGGCAGGGGTTGGGCTACTATCATATCGGTGTCGGAGTTTTCGATGATCATGTCGTAGATTTCATCGACACTCCACTCGCGTAGGAATTTTTCGGGAGGGAGAATTTCTTCGCCTTCGCGGGTTAAGAGCTGGTGAAAGGCGTAGAGGTGGTTGATAAAAAGCTGCCCCGGCGGGCCGAAGGCATTATCCATATTAAAGTTAAAGATATGACAGACACAGTCAAAGACAAAGGCACCATCGCCATTGTTACCGATCATTTTTGTTCTCCTTTGATACTAACGTTAATTGTATTCTTGGGCGAGCTGTTCACGTTTGAGCCGCTCTTCCCGATAGGGGATTAACGGTTCCAGGGGAATAGTAAGTTTAGCCCGCGCCGACTCTGACATACGATCCATGGTCCAGACCGGGTTCCAAACGACTTCAACATTGACCGATTTGACGCCGTTGATTTGCCCGACTTCTTCAACAATCATGCCGTTCAAGTTGCCGACAAAAGGACACCAGCCGGAGGTTAGCAGCATATCGATCTGAACGTTGCCGCCGTCGACATGTACGGCTTCGATTAATCCCATATCAACAACGCTGATTGCTCGATCTTTACAGCAGGGGTCGTAACAGTTTTGCAGAGCCTCTATTACAGCTTCTTTGGTAGGCAAAGGCTTCTCCTTTCAAGAATAGAGTTTGTAGAGTCAGTAGAGTTTATGGAGTTGTTGAGTTGTTTTTTTGACACCTCCTTTCTGACCATAACTATTTTTTATCCCACTATCCTCGCTTAGGTAGTACAACATTAAACCGTGGAGATGTGAGAACGATGCACAACCGACAAAATAATCGACAGAATTGACATGATTATCACGATTTTATCGATCATAATTCGGTAAATCCTGTTAATTCTGTCTAAATTAGGAGTTACGCAGTTCGTAGAACAATTTGCT
>JAGRBY010000692.1 GCA_020433835.1 Anaerolineae bacterium
TCTCCAGTTACCAATCTCTAATTACTAATCTCCAATTACTATTTACCATTTACCCCCTAAACCGAGGAGAACGCCCCCACCAAGCTGCATCGGCGGAAGCGGGTGAAGGTTCGACAGGTGGTCATCCCTTCGCCGGTGCGACCGGCAATGGTGAAACTGGTGTAGCCTTCGCCGCCAAAGCCTAATCCGGCATAGGAGGGGGCGTTTTTAACGTACAGGGTGGTGTTAATCGCCTTGCCGAACTCGCTCATATGGTAAATATTGGCCGAGTGAATGATGGCCGAATGGTGCAGCCCTTCTTCCATCTCGACCGCCAGGTCAACGGCGGCTTCAAAATCTCTGACGCGAACGACGGCCAGCACCGGCATCATGAGTTCGTGGCGGGCAAAGGGATGGGCTTTATCGACCTCAACCACAATGGTGCGCAGATCCTCGTCGGCCTGGATACCGATTTCTTTGAGGATGACGCACGCATTTTTGCCGATGAACTTGCGGTTCGGCCCGGTCTGTTTTTCGTTGAGAGCCACCGCTTCCAGTTGCGGCAGCAGTTTGGGATCGAGCACCAGCGCGTTGGCGTGGGTGAAGGCTTCCATTAACTGATCGGCGATGCCTTCGGTCACCACCACTTCCTTCTCCGAGGTGCAGGGCATGTTGTTGTCAAACGAGTGACCGGCCACAATATCACGGGCGGCCTTCTCCGGGTCGGCGGTGTCATCGACCAGCACCGGCGGATTGCCCGCCGCCGCGCCGATAGCCCGTTTGCCGCTTTGCAGGGCCACATCAACCACAGCCGTGCCGCCGGTTACGCTCAACAACGCAATTTTGGGATGTTTCATCAACTGGTCCACCAGCTCAATTGTGGCTGTGTCCATCGACACCACCAGGTTGGGCGGCCCGCCTGCTGTTTCGATAGCCTCGTTAATAAGGTCGATCATGCGCAACGAGCATTTGACGGCGTTGGGGTGCGGCGCGAAAAATACGGTATTGCCCGCCGACAGCATGCTGATGGTGTTGTTGATAATTGTCGCCGTGGGATTGGTGACGGGCGTAATCGACAGAATGGTGCCAAACGGCGCACACTCTTCAATCATCAGGCCGTCGTCGCCCACATAGGCATCGGGGTTGAGAAACTCCGGCCCCGGTGTCTTTTCGGCCACCAGCAAATGTTTCAGCACTTTATCGGCTACCCGGCCCATACCGGTTTCCTTCACAACCATCTCGGCCATCTCTTGCGCTTTGTCGATGCTGACATTGCGGATGGCTTGAATGATAGCTTTGCGTTGGGCCAGACTAACCCGGTTGAAGCGCTGTTGGGCCGTTTGTACAGCCGCCATCGCGCTTTCAATTTGCGAGAAAACACCGCGATATTGCGGCGAAGTTCCATTGAAAGAGGGTGGCGCTTGTTCAAGCTGGTTCAACACCCGCTGCACAATTGCATTAATCTCGACTTCTAAATTTTGCATCGTCCATTCTCCTGAGTTCTGCTGTCTAAGTAGATTTCAACTCGTGTTGTGGATTACTTTGGACAGGATTTACATGATTTTTAGGATTAAAACAATAAAAAATCGTATTAATCTTGTAAATCCTGTCTATTTAACTTAATGTCAAGCTCACATAGTTATTGTGAAAACCACTTAGAAAGCGGCAACCATCGCCTGGGCCACGTCGATGTCTTGCTCAACCGAGCCACCACTAACACCGACCGCGCCGACGAGTTTGTTGTTGATTTTAAGCGGTAACCCACCGCCAATAAGGGTTAGCTTCGGCATATTGACATCAATGCCGAACAACGGCTGGCCGGGCTGTGATAGTTCGGCCAGTTCGTGGGTGGGCAGCCGCACTGTGGCGGCGGTGTAGGCCTTGTGCGGAGCCAGCGTAACGCTCACTTCCAGGGCGTCATCCATACGGCGCAGTTCAATCGTATTGCCGCTGTCGTTGACCACGGCCAAGACCATCGGCACCCCGATTTCCACGGCACGTCGCATACCGGCTTCTACCATGCGATCACAGTCTTTTAATGCTAGCGTCATAGCGTTAGTCTCCTGGGAGTGGTTCCCCTCACTCCGTCGCTGACGCGACTCCCCTCTCCCATTGGGAGAGGGGTTGGGGGTGAGGGTTGCTTTTTCAAATCCTTGCTTCACGGCTTGCTCAATCGTGCGCTGCTCGTCAACCCGGGCCATCACATACAGCAGATCAGACAAGCGATTGACATATTTAATCAGCACCGGGTTAACCGGTTCGTCACGATTGAGGTTAACCAAAAATCGCTCGGCTCGCCGCACGGTAGAGCGAGCCAAATCCATCGCACCCGCCGCCAGCGAAATACCGGGGCGAACAAAGCCGGTTTGCGGAAACTGTTCGGCCAGGTAATGGTCGAGCCGCTGTTCCAGCCGTTCCACCTGGTGGGGCTGCACTTCGGGCACTTGTACTTTGCTGGGCTTGCCGCCGGGCCGGGCCGCCACTTCAGCCATCACGTTGATCAGTTCGCCTTGCAGCTCGATAATGTCGGCGCAGATGTCGTTGTTGGTGGTGGCTGCGCGGGCCATGCCCATCGCCGAGGTGGCTTCATCGAGCGTGCCGTACACGTTGATACGCGGATCATCTTTGGCAACGCGACCGCCGGCCAACAGCGAGGTTTCCCCGGCATCGCCGCCGCGTGTGTAAATTCTGCCGCTCATTATTGGACCCCCACCGAATCGATAACGCCTACAATCGTGGCATCCACCGGAGCCGCATGGGGCAGCGCCAGCCGGGCCGCGCCACCGACAACCATCAGTACCAAATCGCCTACACCGGCCCCAACCGTATCCACGGCTACAACTTGCCCTTCGGCTTCCTCGGTACCCGGTTTTTGAATTTCAACTATCTGTAACGAGAAGCCAACCAACGCTTCATCTTTACGGGTAGAAACCACATTGCCTATGACTTTTCCAATTTTCATGGTCGTATCCTCTACAACGTTACTACGTTTAGTCGAAGCTGCCGGATAGTATCCTGGGCCAGCGGCGTAAACCTGGCCCCCGGCGGCACGGTAATGGAAGAACCGGGTGCCAGGGTCAGGAGATCGTTTTGGGTGACGAAAGGTGTGCCGCCCGATAGGGCCGATATTGAAACCGGCTTCGGTTGTTGGCTCTGTTGGGGTTGGGGGCCAGCGGGAGTAGAATGTTGTTGTGTTTCAAGATGAACCCCAAGTAAGCGGGCCTCAACCGTTGCCAGGAAGTCCGGCTCATCGACCAGTTCGATGCCGAACGTCGCCAGTGATTCAAGGTTGTGCTTCATTTTGTCTTTTAAGACGGTGGCGACGCCGTCTTGGGCATTAAAAATTTCACCACCTTTGCCGTAAGGGTCGGCCCCATCGCGAATGGCGATAACCGGCTTGCCGCCTAATATCGATCCCATAATCAGCGTTGTGATTAGGTTGTCCATCAGCCCCAGCGCCAGCCGGGCAGCGGTGTTGATCGACAGGGTCGGCATCAGCACCAGATCGGTATTCCAGGTTAAACCGGGAGCATCAACCCATTGGTCGGGCATAACAATCTCGGTTGCTCCGGCGTTGCGAGCGTGTTCTTCGGTGATGATGTTGACGGCCGAAGGCGTAAAAACAACCGTAACGCGATGGCCTTGAGCGGTCATCCGCTTGATGGCTTCCATACCGACCACAAAGCCGGTACTGGCCCCGCTAAACAGGGTCAACACGTGCTGCGAGGGCGCGTTTTGCCTCAGTTCGGCGATCACTTGTTTTACAATTTCGGCGATGATCAACTTATCCACAGTTGAGTCCTTTTGTTGCTAATCCGTAAGCCTTGTTGAAGTGAGGCTAAGGCTAAGGTGAAGGCTAAGAAAAAGTTTCTAGGTGACAGTCACTTATCGTTGGTGCA
>JAGRBY010000693.1 GCA_020433835.1 Anaerolineae bacterium
AAGAGCTAAAACTTTTTCTATCATCGATTAAGGTAAACCAACGGTTAAACTTAAAGTTAATGAAAAAATACTAAAATCAAGTGCCTCGGTCAAAACCTGGAGTGGAAAAGTGGAGTGGATGCCTAGCCGGAGTATTTCCGGAGCGGCATCGAACGGAGCCGGATTGGTGCGTAAGAGGATATCAAGACCAGGCAGCAGGCTTCCACCGCCCGTTAGATATATCCGTTTAGGCAAAGGCTGCCCTGGCGACAGCATCATCAAAAGTTCCATGACGGCGTCATACCAACGCTGTCGAGGTTCATCTAAGCATTTTTCGACCGCGATGCGCTTATTGACATCCAGCTCGGCGGTAGATAATGCATGTTTAAGCAAATGGGCCTGCTCGGCATCGATATCCATCGACCGGGCCAGTGATTGGGTAAAAAAGTAGCCACCAAATGGTGTCCAATCGGCCCCAATTAAAGCATCATCTCTTAACAAGCAGATATCAGTTCCTGAAAAGCCAACGTCGAGAATAATAGACTCGGCGTATGGAACGGTTGAAGCCAAGGCCTGAGGCGAAGCCACGATATTGGTCACTGTCAAATCAAGCCGGTTAGCGACCACTTCCAAAGCCCGTAAAGCGGCTGCCTGACCCGCCACCCCAAAGACGGAAAAGGCTAACTCTCGCCCGGTTAGGCCCACCCCATCCAAAATGAGATGTTTATCCAGACGCAGACCGGCGTCGGTAACGGCTAGCGGCTGCCATTGACCTCCCTCAAAAGCGTTACGGGCTAAGCCTTTATGCGCCATTTTTTCGGCTCTAAGCCTCAGGCTAGCCAGCTCTTTCACTGAAATAGAGCCGTTTGGCTTTGGTCGATTGCGTTTGACAGTAAAAAGTTGCCCAACAGTTGCTCGACCAGCCAGGGCCAAAATTACGTCATCGGGTACCACTTTGTGGCCGACATACTTTTCGGCGCTATCTTCAGCCTGGATAAGGGCTTCATTAACCGCGCGGGTGACCGCTCCGGCCTCCAGGCGACCACCCGTAATATCGTGTCCTTGGGTGTCGGCCAGTCCGTACCCAACAACTTGAGGGGTAGGCTGGCCCGGTGATACTAAAACCACCGCTGCTTTGACCGTGTCACGACCAATATCCAGCAAACTGTAGGCTGTTGGGCTTTGTTCTTTTGTTTGCTGGAACGGGTGAAGAAGCCTCATGCCACATCTTTAATTTACCATTTCATAAACCAGCGCATCGACCTGTTCGAGTGCCTCATCCAACCGAGCCGGGTCTTTACCGCCGGCTTGGGCCATATTGGGCCGACCACCGCCGCCGCCGCCCACAACCTGGGCCACAGATTTAACCAACTTTCCAGCGTGCAGACCGCGTTTGATTAAGTCATCAGTGACGGTGGCGATAATCACCGGTTTCTCATCGGATACTGTTCCCAGTACCACTACTGCCGTGCCGAGTTTGTCGCGGAACCAGTCGCTCATCTCGCGCAGCATAGAGACATCGGGCACGTCAACCTTTAGCGAAACGACATTAACATCTTTCACGCTATGGGCATGGGACAGCATCTGTTCAAACTCAGCCCGGGCCAGACGACGCTGTAACTCTTTGATTTGCTTGTCACTGTTCTGAAGCTGGTTCAACAGCGCCAAGGTACGCTCGTGAACCTCTTCGGGTTTGACCTTGAGAGCGCTAGCCGCTTGAGTAAGAGTGTGAAGCCGCTGTTGGACAAGCGCCTGGGCAGCTTCGCCGGTCACCGCCTCGATCCGGCGGACACCGGCGGCGGCGCTGCCTTCACTGGTGATATACAGGCCACCGATTTGAGCCGTACGATCAACATGCGTGCCGCCACAGAGTTCTTGACTGTAAGTATGACCATCATCACCAATTTTCACAACCCGAACAACATCGCCATACTTCTCACCGAAGAGGGCCATGATTTCGCCGGAGCTGATGGCTGAGCGGAGATCGGTGTAACTTTTTTGGCTGGCTGTTACCGTTTGGTCGGCCAAAATGGCTTGATTGACCGCCGTTTCAATCGTACTTAACTCTGACGGTTTAACCGAGTCGGGATGGCTAAAGTCAAAACGCAGTCGGTCGGGCGCGACCAAAGAGCCGGCCTGAGCAACGTGTTGGCCCAATGCTCGCCGTAATTCTCGGTGTAGAATATGGGTGGCGGTATGATTGCGCTTAATATTCCACCGCCGGTTTTCATCAACCACAGCCAGAGCGGAATCGCCAACCTTAAAGCTACCGATCGTCACAATACCCTGATGGGCGATGATACCGTTCACCGGGCGGATGACGTCTGAGATGTCAACTTCCCAGGCCGTTGAGCCGTTGGTACCAGCAGCCGTAATTTTACCGGTGTCGCTGACCTGACCACCTGACTCTACATAAAATGGAGTAGTATTCAATACGACTTCAATTTTTTGTCCCTCTTCGGCCTGCTCAACAGGCTCACCGTTACGCAAGATAGCAACTACAGTTGCCGGAGTAGGCGCTTCGTCATAGGGATTATAAAACACGCCACCATCAGAAAGGGTTTTACTGCTTTTAAGCGTATCGAGCAAATCGGCATAAATCTGCAGCGTATCAACGGCAATTTCGCCTATTTTACTACCGCCGGAAATTTTGGCGTGTTCTTCGAACGCTTTTTGGTAGCCCGTTTCATCGACACTAAAGCCGTACTCCTCATCGGCAATCAGACGGGTGAGATCTTTGGGAAAACCGTAGGTAGCATACAGCTTAAAGATTTCATCGCCGGGAATTTCTTTTTTACCGGCTTCTTTGAGTTTGCCAACCAAATCGGCAATCAGATCAAGACCATTGATAAATGTCTTTAGAAAGCGTTCTTCCTCTTGGGTGATAACGTTGAGGATGAACTGACGGCGAGCCTTGAGTTCAATGTAGTGCTCACCCATCTCTTCGATAACTTTGTCGGCAACTTTGGCCAGGAAAGGGCCGTCGAAACCGGCCAATCGACCGTATCGGGCGGCACGGCGCAGAATAAGGCGCAGCACCGAGGCGCGGCCCTCATTACCGGGCATCACGCCATCGCCAATCATAAAGGTGATGGCCCGGCCATGGTCAGCGATGACCCGATAGGCGATTAAGTTCTCTTGTACCTGAGCGTCAGTATGCCCCAAGAGCTTTTGAACATGCTCGATGATCGGCATAAAGAGATCGGTTTCATAGTTGGCTTGTTTATTTTGTACAACAGAGATAATACGTTCCAGCCCCATGCCGGTATCAACACCCGGTTTGGGCAACGGAATGCGGCTGCCGTCTTCACGTTGGTTGAATTGCATAAAAACCAGGTTCCAAATTTCAAGCCAGCGTTCACAGCCATTGTCAATGAGAACCGAGCAGTTGGGATCGCCACAGGTGCAGGCTTCTTCGCCCCAGTCATAATGAAGTTCCGAGGTAGGGCCGCAGGGGCCAACATCAGCCATTTGCCAAAAGTTGGTGGCATCGCCCATACGGTAAACACGGCGCGGGTCGATACGCATTGTTTCCGTCCATAGATTATAGGCCTCATCATCGCTGGTGTGGACGGTGTAGAAAAGCCGATCGGGGGAAATGCCGTAAACCTGAGTGATACATTCGTAAGCAAAACGAATGGCATCGGCTTTGAAATAGTCACCAAAAGAAAAGTTGCCCAACATTTCAAAAAAGGTATGATGGCGCGGCGAAGGCCCCACATTTTCCAGATCGTTATGTTTACCGGCAACCCGCATACATTTCTGAGATGTCGTTGCACGGGTGTAAGATCGCTTCTCTAGACCCAAGAAGGTATCTTTAAATTGTACCATCCCGGCGTTGGTAAAAAGCAAGGTGGGATCATTATGGGGTACCAGTGATGAACTGGCCACAATT
>JAGRBY010000694.1 GCA_020433835.1 Anaerolineae bacterium
AAAACATTCGGGCATGACGGCTGAGTAGTTACCCTGTTGTTAAAAGCTTCAGTTTATGGAATAATAGTTTTATCAAACTGTTGGAGATAACAAATGAAAATAACTTGGGCGGATTTATTAGAATTAGGAGAGGAAATTTTTATTATTTGGACAGGAACCTCCGAGTTAAAGTGGGCAGAGACGGCCTGGCAGAAACTAGAGGAACAAGGCTTTACTTCATATAAAGATGATCTGCAAAAACATATCGTCTTGCTTCGTTTTTTCATTCTAGGCGTGATGTATCGTGAGTTTTGTCAAATGGCTTTTGAGGAGCCTGCTGATCTGGATATTTCTTACTGGTTAGATATTTTGGAGGGGGAAGGACTGTACCTAAGTCCTTTTCGGTTAGGTCAAATAGCAGACAGCCAGTATCGCATTGACGAAGCGCTCGATGCTGAAACCGTAGAAGAATTACTGCCCTCTATTGTGAGCGATCTCATGGAAGAACAAAGAGATATCGTCTTCTCTGGCCTTAAAGTTGGGTTTGGGAGTGAGTCGCTGCTTTTTGCTCATCTGTGGCTTTCTGCACGGTCGTATGATGATGACGATGACGATGATGATGATGATGATGATAAACCTAGAGAGACCGTAGAAGAGGTACTTGCTTCGGTAACATATGACAAAATGCCTGCCTTTCAATGGGTAAGCCAACGAATGCCGTCGCTTTAGACCGTGCTTATCACTTAGAAACTGGTTTAAAGGCCTAAAAGGGTCCACAGATGGACACAGATATAAGCGGATATCATTCTACTTTGACCTAAAAAACTCCCCCGCCGCCAGCACGGCTCCACCGACGATAAACACGCAGGCTAGCCCCAGCACCCACGTCGCTTTGGCCAACCCAAAGCCGATCAACAGCAGCGTCGACAGCAGCGGCGCGGCGTACGAGAACGCGCCCAGCACCTTGATGTTGCCGTGCTTGACGCCGTAATCCCAGGTGAAAAAGGCCGCGCCGACCGGCCCCAATCCGAGCAGCACAATCGCCGGTCACAATTGTAGGTAGCGATGTATAGAGCTGTTGTGCCCGTTGTCGGGGCTGGTTATGGGGAGATGTGGCCGGGCGATGATGCTGGAGCAAGCCATCCAAGAGGCGCTGGCTGTCGGAGCGTTTTTGGAAGAGTCCCCAGTGACTGGAGCACATTGGAAGACGCATTGAGAGGTGCGGGTTGGATTGGAGCTACTCGTGAGCCTTGATTACTCTGACAAGTTCAAAGATGCGTTTTTGTTCGGCGGCCGATAGGTTTTCCTGGCGAACCTTATCGTAAACGGTGATGAGCCATACCTTATTTTCAGCAGATAGGAAGTAGTAAATCACCCGATACCCGCCCCGCTTCCCTTGACCTTTAGCCTTCATCCGGGCCTTCCGAGCACCACCGGTACCCGGGATGATTGGATGATCCTCAGCTTCTAACGTCTGCAAAAAAGCTTCAAGGTCACGGCGCAAGGCCGGATTGCGCCTGCCCAATGATTTCAAGTTGCGGCTAAACCAGTCGGTGAAAATAAAATGGTAACGCATTATGTGTCACTAAAAATGGTATCCAAATGGTCGGTGAGTTCCTGTTCAGAGTTGACTTCTTTGACCCGTCCTAACTGAACATCTTGCAGCCCGGCTATTAAATGCTCTCCCAAGCTCAATCCTTGAGGATCAACGTCGTCTAGGACTACTACCAACAACATGCTATTTTCAGGTAATGTCGCTTCTTCAAGCAACTCAATTTTGCCCTGGCGAACCGTAGCTTTTAGGGTTGAATACATTTCTTCTACTCCTGGCTATTTGGGATTGAATTTATGAAAGTATACCTCAAAACGCTATCACAAGGAAGTCCCCTTTATTTCTCGGATATTCCACCGCGTGCAAGGAGTAACGCACACAGTTTAACCGTCACCCATAGAACTCTTACTGACTGCCCTGCTTTGACCCCAAAAACTCCCCCGCCGCCAGCACCGCCCCGCCGACGATAAAGATACAGGCCAGACCCAGCACCCAGCTTGCCTCCGCTAACCCAAAACCGATCAACAGCAGCGTCGACAGCAGCGGCGCGGCGTACGAGAACGCGCCCAGCACCTTGATGTTGCCCCGCTTGACGCCGTAATCCCAGGTGAAAAAGGCGGCACCGACCGGCCCTAACCCCAGCAGCAGAATCGCCGGCCACTCCAGGCCGGTGGGCCAGACCGCTTGCTCAAAAAAGAGGTGGCAGATGAAGGCCAGCACCGCCGTGGCTCCACAAAAGCCGCCGACGGCGTCGGTCGGCACGGCACCGAAGCGGCGCGATAGCACCGAGTAGGTTGACCAGGTCAAGGCACAGACCAACGCCGCCAGATAGCCCACCGTGTATTGGCTGTCGAAGCTGAGTGACTGGCCTTTGGTGACTAATAAGCCCGCGCCCACAAATCCGGCTAACGCACCGACAAGGTGAAACCAGCGCAGCCGCTCGCCGGGCAGCAGCGCCGAGAAGACGACGATGAGCAGCGGCCACAAGTAGGCGATCAGGCTGGCCTCGACCGCCGGGGCGTGGCGTAGGGCCATAAAGTAGAAGAAGTGGTAGCCGAACAATCCCGCCACCCCCAAGATCCAAACCGGAGCCGGCAGCTTGAGCTTGTGCCAGATATTTTCTCCTTTGCGCCACCACAATCCCAATCCAATGAGAAAGGCGATAGCGAAGGACATCGCTGTGAGTTGGAAGGGAGGGATTGTGCCACTGAGGGCTGTGAGCAAGGCCAGCGTGGCCCACATGAGTACGGCCGTCGCGCCGATGAGGGTGGGCTTAATTTGGTCGGATTGGTTGGGGATAAGAACGTTGCTTTGGATGCTCATTTGATGCTCCTGGAATGAAATAGTATTGAGATAATGGTGAATTGTGAATAATTAATAATTAATGGTGAATGAAAACAGACTCATCAGTGTAACTGCTCAGACAATAGAAATCCATATGAGTAGGATGAGGCGAAGGCGAAGGCTAAGAAAAAAGCAAAGAAAACGATCCTATTTCTTGATGCAGTAGCTCACCATGGATTTGTCCTGCTTAGCCTCAGCCTTCGCCTTAGCCTCATTTATGCCGAGTAGGCTTGCGTCTAAATAGGTATGATTTTGTGTAGTTTAAGCGATTAGGCGTGAAGTTGCTTAACCGATCTTCGGTTGTTACTTGGCCGAATTTCGGCTTTGGTGGCGGAAGGCCGAGGGGGAAAGTTGCTCGTACTGCCGGAAGAGGCGCACCAGCGAGGCGTGATGCTCGTAGCCGACCTGCTGGGCGATGTGGGCAATCGGTAAATTGGTTTGCGTAAGAAGCGTTTTTGCTTCTTGCAGGCGCAGGTGGTGGAGATACTGCGTAACAGTTTGGCCGGTCTCTTTTTTGAACCACTCACAGAAGTAGGTGGGGTTAAACCCTTCTATCGCGGCCAAGGTCGTTAGATCGAGCGGTTCGTGGAAGTGGCGATGCAAGTAATCAATCGAGCGCGGCGTTTGGGCTTTTCTGAGCAGGCTGTGATAGGCGTATTGAAAGAGATGGGTCAGCGGTTGAGTGCTGGTGGGCCGTTCGCCGACTTCGTGGAGCAGCAGAGCACGGAATGCCTGCCACTGCGCATCGAGCGATAGGCTTAGCCCACCGGCTAAAGTGCTCGGCTCGGCATTGGACACGGCTCGGCCTGGGATATCGAGCACGAGAAAGCGGTTGTGGGTTGTGCCGAAGAAGGTGTGGCGGCAATCGGGCGGCAGGAAGAAGATGCGCGTCTCATTGAGATCAAAGCGGTAGCGCGGCGTCTCGATGTGCATCGCGCCCTGTAATGGAATGATCAACTGGGCGTAGTCGTGGGTGTGGGTGTCGGCT
>JAGRBY010000695.1 GCA_020433835.1 Anaerolineae bacterium
AGCTTAGTAGCCCCAAAATCAAACCCTCGCCAATGAAAATCGCGGCTACCCGCCCCGACGACGCCCCAATTGCCCGCATGACGCCGATTTCGCGCCATCGCTCCAACACACTCAGCGACAGCACCCCACTGAGACCGACACCCCCAACTACCGCAATGACCACCGCCATGACCGCCAGCAACATAATGAGGGTGTCAAAGCGAAACAGCATTTCGGCGCTGATCTGGCTGATGGTGGGCAGTTGAAAAATGCTTTCCATGGCCATCGTGATGTGGCGATCTTCGTACATGGTGCGCAGGGTTTGGGCGGTGGTGGTGGTCATAGCCGGATCGGTTTGGCGTGTTTGTAGCCATAAGGTGTTGGCCCGGTTGACGCTGCCCATTTCTCGTTGGAGCGTAGTCAACGGCATATGAGCCGAATTTGTGCTGAGCGGATCGAACAGCAAGCCGACGACCTGCCAGGTTGACTCGCGCTCTAAGCCGTGATCAAACGTCACCCAATCGCCCAGTTCAACGCCCATCTCTTTCGCCAGCGCGGTATTCAAAACCACCGCGTAGGTGTCGTCTGGTTGCAGCCAGCGCCCGGCTTGAATTTGGGGAGAGTACATTGTCGTTGGAATAGGCAGACCAAACAGCGTGGCCGGCTTATCAAGCACTGAGGCTTTAGCCTGCGTAGCGGGCCGCGCTTTGGCCGGATTTACGCTCCACATTTCCACACCTTCAACGTCCGCTTGAGTCAGAGCCATCGCTTCGATGCGTTCAACCCGTTCGGGCTCTTCAAAGGATAGGGTGACATCATAGGTGTGGATCGAGAAGAGTTCGTCGGTAAAGGTGTAAGCCACAGAATCGTGGACACCGATGACCATCATAAAAATAAAGCCGCTGCCAACCAGCATGAGTTGCAGCAAAAGAACACGCTTTTTGTTTCTGAAGGTGTTACCCAGGGTGAGTAAAATGGTGTAGGGCAGCCGGGACAGGCGGGCCACCAGCCGCTCGAGTAGACCGGTTGTGCCTTCCAACCCATAGCTGCTCAAGGCTTCTCGCACCGTCAGACGGAGACCGGCCCTGATGGGAAATAGGGAAGCCAGCAAGGGTGACAGCACCGCCACCCCTACCTGGATTTGCACCGCCAGGGGGTTGAAGGTGAAAGGGCCGGGGGTGACGCTAAACAGGTCGAGCAAAAATCCGGCCAGGTAATGCGCCCCCAACGCCCCCAGGGGAATGGCCAGCAGGGCAGCTAACAGGCCATAGATTAAACTGGTGCTCAGGTAGACCCACAAAATGTGTCCGGTCTGGGCGCCAATGGCTTTCATGGTGCCAATCTGTTTGACCTGTTCCAGCAAAATAGCGTTGACGGTGTTATAAACCAAAAACAGCCCCAGAACAATTGTCGCCGCGCCTAATACGCCCATAATCAAGAAGAGCGCATCCAACAAGTCCTGAAGGGGATGAACTTGGGGGTCTACGACTCGATCTAAATTTGGCCCGCCCAGCCCGATGGAGCTAATTTGCAGTTTATCCAGATGTTTGCGCATGGCCTGATCGGTTTGTTCCTGAGACGCCTGGTCAAAAATACCATTATCGCGAGTCTGAACGATATTAAAATCTTCCTGCCCGGTCAGTTGGCTAAAGCGCTCACGGCTGGCGTAGAGCAGCAGCCTATCGAGAATGACCGGTGGCTCGCCAACGTTGTAAATGCTTCCCTTAATGGGAACTTCATATTCCCGATCATTGATTTTAAGTTGAATTATAGATCCCGGATACACCCCAAAAGCCGTATCAAAACCCGCCCCTACCGCCATATTCTTCTGATGAGGCCAGTCGCCGCTGACCAATTGGACGGTATTCATTTGCTGGTCGGTGTAATCATCGCGAGCCGATAACGTCCCCACCTGCCAGGGGTCGTCCCGATGAAGCCGCCACTCAAAGTTGGTGGTCATCATCCCCTCCACTTGAGCCACGCCCTTGATCTTTTTCAGCGCCAGAAGTTCATCATCACGCATAGGCGGGTCAACCTGAATTTTGATCATCGAGGGTGAGGCCGACTGCCAAGCGGCTTTCAAGGCCTCCATAGCCAAATTTTTGGCTCCAACAACCATTCCGATTGCAAACGTTCCCATCGCAATAATCAACACCACTTGCAAGGTTCTGGCTTTGTTGTGCCACATATCACGCCAAATTTTATAATAGATCACGCTCATAGGGTTACTCCATAGAAAGATTAAGCTGAGGAGTTAAACCAAATGCACGAGCCTGTAAAGCCGCCTGGGTACGATTACGCACATTCAGCTTGCCGAAAATATTGTAAACGTGACGTTTAACGGTAGACTCGGTAATATATAGGCGTCGGCTAATTTCCCGGTTCGATACACCTGAGGCAAGCCATTGCAACACTTCTAACTCACGCTCGCTCAAAGGTTCAAGGATTGGGCCGAGGCTGTTGGTGGTGCTGTCGATAGGCCGAATTGAGGTTGACATAGAGTATCTCCACATATTTGGTTGCTCTGATTGGTTCAAAATTTATTGATCCAACTGCGTTTTGCGATATTGCTTTACTAGATGTTTAATAAAATAAAGATGGACGTTTAAGAGTTTAAGCCGTTGATTCCTAATGACCCATCTCATTATCTCTTTGCTGATGTGTCTTTCCCTAACGATGTTAGACTAACACTGTTAGATTAGCACTATTTACTTTGCTTGTCAAGAGGGTAGGTCGAATTCGTATGTCAATACAAAAAGAACAAATCATCCAAGCGGCCATTACTATCCTCGATCATGACGGGTTAGAAGGTGTTACGTTGCGTCGTTTAGCGAAAGAACTGAACATAAAAGCGGCGTCCATTTACTGGCACATTGCCAATAAAGACGAGTTGTTAGATGAGATGGCCAACGCCATCCTGAAAGAACATTTTGGCACCTTTGATTTCGAGAATGATAAGCGAGATTGGGCCGAATGGCTCGATACGGTAGCTCACGAACTACGCACGGCGATGCTGGCGCACCGGGAAGGCGCACGGGTTGTGGCTGGAGCGCACCCCGACATTGCGCATATGCTGCCAAAACTATGGGATTTAACCATTCGGGTACTGCATAATAACGGTTTCAGTTATAGTCAGGCGATAATGGTTACCGTCACCGTCATAAACTTTACTTTTGGTTCTGTTATCGAGGAACAAGCCTCTCCACCCCTCACCGCCATGATAATTCCTGATGATCAGTCATCCATTCGTGAAAGGTTTCCGGTGCTGGCGGCAGCTATGGATGCCATGCAGGGCGAAGACAATGATATACACTTCAACACCAGCGTGCGCATTATTATAAATGGGGTACGCGCCGAATTTGAGATTGGCACATAAATGCCGATTATTTTCTTATGTCAGTTTAGGGGCTAAACGAAAAGGCGTGACTTTCACTTGTAGGAGCGGTTCACAAGCATAGGCCCATAGGGTCGATTTTAGGATCGTTACCGTTGACCACAGCAAACGCCCTGGTTTGTGTTAGCCATCATACAAAAACCCCAACGCCTTCGCCTGGGTCTGAATACTCTCGATAAAATGGGTCGCCGCAGCAGATAGTGTCGAATTGCGAGTGAGACGCACCAACGCCGTGTTGCGGAAAAGCGGCGGAAAATCAACAATCGGTATTTCGACCACGTCGCCGGTAATTAACTCGGGGGTAATTTGATTGCGGTTGAAAAAGCCTACCGCGCCCCCGTTGGCGACCAAATAGCGGCCGGTATCAGTTGGAACATCGATGACGTACTTGGCGCGCTGGGCCAGTTGGGTTATGGGGTCGGTCGTGACCTGCCACCATTTTAGCAGCATAAACGGATGACTTAACCGCTCAACGTCTTCTTGGG
>JAGRBY010000696.1 GCA_020433835.1 Anaerolineae bacterium
TTGAGTTAGTAGTTTGGAGTGACTGAGTGGGACCACCCCACCCGGTGCGTGGGAGGTCGAGCCGTCATTTTCAAACAGTTCGCCTTTGTCGATCAACACAATATCGCGCCAGCCAAATTGGGTCAGGTGATAGGCGGCGGCACAACCGACAATGCCTGAACCAATAATAACCAAGCGCACTTTTTCTGACATAAATGCCTCCTGAATATGTTGGGGAACGGCAGGCTTTGGTAACTGGTAATTAGTAATTGGAGATTAGTTATTCAAAATCTCTAATTACCAGTCTCTAATTACCAGTTACCAATTACCCTCTTTATCGACCACCGTCCCGGCAGTTTATTGAGATTTTCTGGTGCGGGTAGAGTGTACCACAACAGCGGCACTCAACGCCAACAGCTGTAGTGGACACGTGAAGCAAGCAGGTGCACCACTTTATCTTCGCAATCCGTAACTATTCAGCCATAGCTGGTTTCATCGACAGGCTAAGGCGAAGGCTGAGGCTAAGCAGGACGAAATTCAGGTTGAGCCGCCGCCACTTCAAGAAATCGACAGGTTTTCTTTGTTTTTTCTTAGCCTTAGCCTCAGCCTAATTCACGCCAACTGGACTTGCGGGTGAATAGTTACCGCAATCCAATAATACCGTACTCTCAAACTATTGACTTTTTAGCGAGATTGTATCAGAATTTATGGTAAACACCTTAAAACTTACAGCCATTTACCAAAGCGAGTGGAATGAAGCGCCCTGAAACCTCCCCATTTGATTTAACCGGGTATCAACAAGCAAAACAAGAACAAGATTACGAGCAGGCGTTAGATATTCTTATCGAGACGATAAGCCGCATGCATCCATTTAGCAAGGTAAAAGCCTCTATATTGCCTTTACCGCTTGAGGATATACTAACTGAGCTAGAGCAGTTTTGGGCGGAAGGCTATTTAACTTCTCTGGAACCCAAATATTATCTCTGTCAGGCGGAAATATCTCGGTTAGCCGGCCGATATTGGTCGGCTGTAAAGTTGTATGATCAGGCTATCGAAGCGGCTAAGGAAGGTGACCAGTGCTATGAGCAAGCTATTGCGCATGAACTGACAGCCCAATTTTGGTTGGCAGAGGAGAAACGTTCGTTTGCTGTGCTTCATATCAACGAAGCCTGCACGCTTTATTTGCAAATCGGCTTTACGCAAAGAGTCGACGCTCTGAAAATCAAGTTTTCGGAATTTGATTTAGGGCATAACCGCCGTTCTACAATACCAACTGCCTTTTCTGAGAGCATACCTTCTCCAAATACTCACCATTTAGAGTCATTATTAAAAGCCTGGCGCACGATTTCCAGCGAGACCGTATTAAGTAATTTACTCAAAAAAATTATCGTGCTGGTTCTGGAACAAAGCGGTGCGGATAAAGGGTGTTTAGTTTTTGACAAGCATTCTACCTGGGTTATAGAAGCTCAGGTAGGCAATACAGATGACACCGAGCCGGAGGTGCTGCAAGCGATACCGGTTGTGAATAAAAAGGGGGAGGCGTGTCTACCTGTATCCGTTTTAGATTATGTGGCCACTAATCAAGATATTTTTGTTGTTGATGATACGGGGCAAATGCTATCGCCCTTTAATCAAGATCCTTATTTTGACAGCCATCCGATTAAATCGGTGGTCTGCATGCCCTTTGTCGATGATGTCAAGAGAACAGGGATGCTCTATCTGGAAAATGGATCCCGGTCGGGGGTTTTTACACCAAGGCGAGTAGAAACACTAAGGCTGTTGTCTATTCATGCTGCTCTTTCATTAGAAACGGCCATTTTGCACTCAAATTTGGAGTCGGCTCTGGAAGTACAAGCTGAACTTAACACTGCCTACAGCCGCTTTGTACCACGTGAAATTGTTGAATTTTTGGGCAAAGATACAATTGCTCAGGTTCAATTGGGTGATCAAACGCAGCAAGATATGACGGTGATGTTTTCTGATATTCGCTCCTTCACGGCCATTTCAGAGCAAATGACACCTCAGGAAAATTTTAACTTTATTAATGCCTATTTTAGCCGTGTTAGTCCCATTATTCGAGAACATCAGGGGTTTATCGACAAATATATCGGCGATGCGGTGATGGCGCTCTTTCCCGGAGACAGTGATAATGCCATTATGGCGGCTATTGCCATGCAAAAAGCGGTAGGACGGTATAATGTCGAGCGCCAGAAACAGGGTGACCAATCGATTAAGATTGGGGTCGGACTCCATATGGGTACTGTTATGCTCGGCACCATTGGCGAGGCCAAACGTATGGACGGCACGGTCATCTCAGATGCCGTAAATTTGGCCTTTCGATTGGAAGGGTTGACCAAACTCTACGGAGCGCCTATTGTTGTAAGTGAGCAGACGCTATTTAACTTGGATAACCCATCGCGTTACAATTTTCGGTTTTTGGATAAAGTGAAGGTGAAAGGCAAACAGATTCAGGTATCGGTGTTTGAAGTTTTCGACGGTAGTTCTGACGAGATCGTTGAACTGAAATTGAAAACCCGTACCGATTTTGAAAAAGGGTTGTTTCACTACCACAGCCAAGAATTCCGAGAGGCGATAGAGTGCTTCAATAATGTGCTAGAACTCAATCCCAAAGATAGAGCGGCCCAGGTATATCTGAGGCAGGCAACCCATTGCTTATGGATCGGGTGGGAAAGCGTAAAAGTGCTCACGGAAAAATAATGGTAATGCCGAACGTAAGACATGTATGATACATTCAATCCGATGCGTATTTAAGTGATAAAAATCAAGTTTTTTGGTGGAAAAGTGCGTGAAAGACATACTATTTGATCGGAATAAAATTCTCCTTATTGATGACACTCCTGCTAACCTGGACATTCTATTTTATTATTTGGCCGATAGGGGTCTGGAGGTCTCCGTTGCTACAGGGGGCAAAGAAGGTATTTACGAAGCTGAACGAACAAACCCCGAAATCATTCTATTAGATGTTATGATGCCGGACATCGATGGTTTTGAAACGTGCCGCCGGTTAAAAGAAAATCCGCGCACAAAAGATATCCCCATAATCTTTATGACGGCATTATCAACAACGTCTGATAAAGTAAAAGCGTTTGAGTTGGGGGCGGTAGATTATGTAACCAAACCTCTCCAGTACAAGGAAGTTTTAGCCCGTATTAGCACGCATTTAACGCTCAAAAAATTGCAATACGATCTACAAGAATCGATAGAAAAACTTGAGACCCAAAACGAAGCGTTAGATACATTTGCTCGAACCGTCGCCCACAATCTTAAAAATCCACTTACGGTCATTATCAATTCCGCTGAGTTTATTGATGAATTTACCCAACTGCCGGAAAATATGCAGCCGTATCTGCAAAATATTATTAAGACCGGCCGGCAAATGAGCAATACCACCGATGCCTTGCTTTTGTTGGCTCAGGTCCGCAGACAAGATATTCGACTAGAAGCCGTAGATATGGCAAAGGTCTTCCTACAAAGTCAAAATAAACTTCAATACCTCATTGACACGTATCAGGCTACCCTCGTGTACCCAACAACCTGGCCGGCTGCTTTAGGATACGGTCCCTGGATTGAGGAGATTTGGGTCAACTATCTAAGTAACGCTATAAAATATGGCGGCCGGCCGCCGGAAATCACAATAGGCACAAACATTGCATCGAACGGTCACATCCAATTTTGGATTCAAGATAATGGAGTAGGCCTTGCCCCCGACGAACAAGCGAAGTTATTCACCGAATTTACTCGCCTCAAGGAGGATGAGATTGAAGGCAACGGCTTAGGTTTAGCGATTGTCCAGCGTATTGTAAAAAGAATGGGCGGTTATGTAGGCGTAGA
>JAGRBY010000697.1 GCA_020433835.1 Anaerolineae bacterium
GCATTATAGTAATACGACCTTTGGTTTTAAAATTATCCATAATAGAATATTTGTTCTAGTTTGTTGTGTCGTAGTATAACAGCGTTTTGTCGATGAGTCAAGACAGATTGTTGATTTAATAAGAGATTTGTCCGTGTCATATTAGTGAAGATGCTCACTCCTCGCATAGGACAAACTTTGTCTGTTGACAAAGCAAGCTTTATTGCTCCTCAAGATTTTTGCTGTTGACTTTTTTCAGTAGAGAATGATCGTGATTATAATAGCGGCAACGACCTCAAATTTCACCACATCGCTTGCCCCAGCATAAACTAAAGCTGTACTGATGTTCAAATTGGGATTGTTAGTGTCATTCGTTTTTCGCCATTATTAAGAACATGATTGGTAGGATTAACGGATCAACAAAATGCAGGGAAAAAATCCGTCAAGCCTGCGCATCTGTGTTCTTAAATCAGTTGGCTATACTCATGGCGAAAACTCAGAGACACTAACAAAACCCCTTTTTGTATCTCTTGCGTACAGTGCAAAGCCCTTTTTTCAAGGTTAATCATGCACATTGTCCTCATCCCTTATAAAACGATATAATTTACTATTAAAGATAAGTCGACACGAACACCAGCCGTTCTGTAAGGAAACCCTTGTGACACTTCAATCCATTCTCTTTTATGGCATTATTCTTATCTCTGCCTTTGTCATTATCTATGTGGCTGTTGCTGCTATTTATATTATTATGGAAAACCGCAGCCCGCAGTCGACCTTTGCCTGGCTTTTTTTGTTTCTAACGCTCCCCTTTGTGGGCATCATCATTTATTTCTTTTTTGGTCACGGCTGGCGTGCTTTTAGTCAGGAAAATAAGATAGCCCGTCATGATTTAGGCAATGAGTTTATGCGCGATATGGGCCGTTTACGGCAATGTCAGTCTAAATATGTTGATCGCATCGCCCAAGAAAGACCGGCTTCCTTTCGCAGTAAATTGCTGCGTTTGGCCAATAAGAATTCCAACTCGATCCTGACCGCCTATAATGACATTGAGATATTACAAAATGCCAGCGAAAAATATCCGCGTCTGCTGGCCGACATCAAAGCCGCTCAGCATCACATTCATCTCAACTACTACATCTGGACCGAAGACGATTTTACCCTACAGGTAAAAGATGCCCTTATCGAGCGGGCGCAGGCGGGTGTTGAAGTGCGCTGTTTGTACGATACATCCGGCGGGACGATGAGCCGGCAGTACCTTCAAGATTTAACCGACAACGGCGTTGAGATTCACCCCTACCTCGACTACCGCAACCTGACCACGCTGCACACCATCAACTATCGCAGTCACCGCAAGATCGCCGTGATCGATGGTAAAATTAGCTATGTCGGCGGCTTAAACCTGGATGTTGAACAGATTGATCCGCCCGGCTTCGATACCTGGCGCGATACCCACTTGCGCCTGGTTGGCGAAGCGGCCTGGGCGCTGCAAGCCAGCTTTGTCATCAGTTGGTACAATACTACTGGCCAGAAAATAACCGGCGAGCACTACTATGCGCCGGTTGAAATAGAAAATTTCATGCCGGTTCAAATTACGCAGGGTGGCCCCGATGCCCAATGGAACGCCATCCGGCAGCTCTATTTTTTGATGATCACCTCCGCCGAGAACAAAATTTACTTACAATCGCCCTTTTTTGTGCCGGATGAAAGTATTTTAGAAGCCCTCAAAGCCGCAGCGATAGCCGGCCTGGATGTGCGTTTGATGTTTACACCCAGAGGTTCAACCTATCAAATTCCCTATCGCGCCGCCCACACCTACTATCAAGAAGTGGTCGAAGCCGGAGCTAAGGTCTACCTGTACCAGGCCGGTTATTTTCACCCCAAAACGTTGACTATCGATAGTGCAGTAACCAGCATCGGCACCGCCAATATGGATATTCGCAGTTTTGCGCTGAACTACGAAACCAACGCCACCGTCTACGATGAAGGCATTGCCCAAGCCATAGAGGCTCAATTTTTAGAAGATATGAAACACTGCACCGAATGGACGCTCGAAGGGTACAAAAAATCGCCCCCCCTGCGACGCTTTATCGACTCCATTTACCGGCTCGCTTCGCCAATACTGTAGCAAAGAGCTGACAGGTTTTTGTAGAAACTTTCGCGACAGAAACAACCTACAAACGGATAATTATCGTCAAAGGGTTGAATTGGCGAAAACCTGTCAGCTCTGATCATACGGAGACACCATGCCGATTTTCGAACACAACTTCACCGTTAACGCCCCACTGGCCCCGGTGGTCGATTTCCATCGCAATTCCCACGTGCTCAAATGGCTCACCCCGCCACCGACGATCCTGCAAATCCACAACTTCGAGCCGCTGGCCGAGGGTTCTATCGCCGATTTTACACTGTGGTTCGGCCCGCTGCCGGTGCATTGGGTAGCCGTCCATATCCATGTCGATTTTCCGCGCTCCTTCACCGATATTCAGCGCGAAGGGCCGCTCAAGTCTTGGCGGCACACCCACACCTTCATCCCCCTCGGCGACAGTCTCACCCGCGTCAACGACGTCATCGCGTTTGAGCATCACCCCGGCCCCAAGGGACTACTGAGCCGAGCGCTTTTCCCCCAACCGGCGCTTAAGGCCCTATTTACCTATCGCAAAGCCGCAACGCGCTATCTGGTTGAGAATTATCACCCTCAAAATTCCCCTGAAAAGAGTTGACTTCCGATAAAATGGTGCTATGATCTCGCCTAAGGTTAATACCTTTTAATGAAACATTTTATGGCCGCGAAGCCCTCATAACAAAGCAATCTGCTTTGGGTGAGGGCTTTTTGTTTGGCGGGAAAGGAAAATACCTAGCGAAACATATACCAGAATAGCAACCTCAACATTGACAATACCATCACGGGTGATGCTCTATTGTTAGCAGCAGTCGGGCCGCTGCTGCCCTATCCCAGATGATAGGCCGGGCTAAAGAATAAATAGCCTTGGGTCGTGCCGCTTTCTATTGGTGCGAGGTTAAAACGGAGGTTAAAAATAAATCCTTATGGATCAATTACAAACAGATGTCGCCAGTTTAACAATATCGGCGAATATTCTTTGGGTGCTTTTGGCCGGCTTCATGGTGTTTTTCATGCAAGCCGGTTTTGCGTTGGTGGAAACGGGCTTTACGCAGGCTAAAAACGTAGCCCACACCATGATGATGAACATGATGGTTTTTTGTATCGGCGCTGTCGGCTACTGGATTTGCGGTTTTGCCTTCCAATTTGGTGCCGTGGATCACACCTACGCCGCCACGGCCATAAGCGCCGGGCAAAGTTCGCCCGAATGGGCTTTCTCCCCGGTAACGCTTGGTGCATGGGGTGACAGCCTCTCAACCGGCTTGCGGTTGGGCGAACAATGGGGCTTGATCGGACTGTCCGGCTTCTTTTTGCAGGGGGTAACTCTGGGCGCAGCCGGTATCTTTGCCTTCTTCCTGTTCCAGATGGTCTTTATGGATACGGCCGCAACCATCCCCACCGGCTCGGGGGCGGAACGCATTAAGTTCGGCGGCTTTGTGCTGATGGGCTTTTGGGTCAGTATGCTCATTTACCCGATCATCGGCAACTGGGTGTGGGGCGGCGGCTGGCTGGCTAACCTGGGCCGCACGCTGGGCCTGGGCAACGGCGCTGTCGATTTTGCCGGTTCCGGTGTGGTTCATATGACCGGCGGGGCTGTTGGCCTGGCCATCGCTCTGGTGCTGGGGCCGCGACTGGGCCGCTTTAATAAAGATGGTACCGCCAACGCCATCCCCGGCCATAATATCCCGATGGGCATTTTGGGTACAGTTATTCTCTTCTTTGGTTGGTTTGG
>JAGRBY010000698.1 GCA_020433835.1 Anaerolineae bacterium
TAACCCGGACGAGCCGGAACCAAACAAAGCGAGATAATCCACGAAGGCACACCAAGGAACACTAAATTTTTATCTTTTATTGGTGTAGCTTCGTGTCCTTCGTGGATCAAACTTCTTGCTTTTTTGGCCAGAAGTAGCTTGGTTAGACCCTAAAGCAGCATCGCCTTAATTTCCTCAATTGAAGGGACTTTCCCGGTTACTTTAACCTCGCCATCAACGGCCAGCGCCGGGGTCATCATGACCCCAAAGCCCATAATATCGTTGATGTCCGTTACTTTTTCTAACTCGTAATCCAGCCCTACCGCCTGGGCCGCTGCCTCTGTTTGCGCCGTAAGTTTTTGGCATTTGGCGCAGCCCGTACCTAAAATTTGTAACTTCTTCTTCATGATATAATCCTCCGTAATCGTATTTATCCAAAAAACGTGCCGTAGATGACGCCGCTGATGGTGGCCATAAGTATCACCAACGCGACAAAGACCACCGTTTTCTTGGTACCTAAAATAGTGCGGATGACCAGCATATTCGGTAAACTGAGAGCCGGGCCGGCCAGCAGCAGGGCCAGCGCCGGGCCTTTGCCCATGCCGCTGCCCAATAGCCCCTGCAAAATAGGCACTTCCGTTAACGTGGCAAAGTACATAAATGCCCCCAAAAACGAGGCTACAAAATTAGCCGCCAGTGAGTTCCCGCCCACAGCCCAGGCCACCCAGGGTGAGGGAATGATGCCCTCGTGGCCGGGCCGCCCCAGCAAAAAGCCCGAAATCAACACGCCCCAAAAGAGCAGCGGTAAAATCTGTTTGGCGAAACCCCAGCTTTGCCGCCACCATTCGGCCAGCTCTTCATCTGCGGGGCGCTCACCGCTGCGGTTAATCAACAAGGCTAAACCAACCACGCCCACCACAAAGGGGAGGGTAGGTTGGTGCGGTGCCAACAGAGCGGTCAGCCCCGTTACGGCGGCCAGTCCGGCCATTTCCCACCAGGGCAGGCCAAACCAGCGCACCAAGATAAGCCCAAAGGTTACGGCCAGCCCAGCCGTAATCAGCCAGCGGCTCTGGTAGATAAAAGCCCACAGCGTGCCGTCACCTTGCGGCTTACCCCAGTTAACAAAAACCAAAATGCCGACCATCGCGGCAAAGTAAAAGCCGTTTTGCCACAGCGGGCGCGTCACCTCCGGCGTGGGCAAAGTGGCCTGCAAGCGGCTTTTTTCGCGCTCTTCTTTGATAAAGATGAGGTGCATCAGCAGGCCGATCACCAAACTGAAGCCAATAGCCCCTATGGCCCGAGCCAGGCCCAGTTCCGGCCCCAGCACCGAGGCGGTTAAAACAATGGCCAGCACATTGATGGCCGGGCCGGAGTAGAGAAAGGCGACCGCCGGCCCCAACCCGGCCCCCATGCGGTAGATACCGGCAAACAGCGGCAAAACCGTACAAGAACAGACCGCCAGAATGGTACCCGAGACCGAAGCCACGCCGTAAGCCAGCACTTTGGGCGCACCGGCCCCCAAATAGCGCATCACCGAGGCCTGGCTGACAAAAACCGAGATACCGCCGGCAATGAAAAAGGCCGGGATCAAGCACAGCAGCACATGCTCCTGCGCATACCATTGGGCCAAATAGAGGCCCTCCATAACGGCGTTATCAAAACGGCTGTTCCCCAGCGGCAGGTAATAGATAAGCACAAAAATGCTAATAATCGCGGCCAACACTTTCCAGTCGTCGCGCCAACGGGCCAGGCCATGCCGTAATCCGGCCTGGATGCGGCTTAACCGGTTTGGCCCCGCTTCCGGCGTTTGGCCAACGGGTGTTTGCGGTAAAAGTTTCATAGCTTCTCCTGATAAGGAATGAAAAATAAATAACTTCCCCAATCTGTCTGGTAATTCGTAATTGGTAACTCGTAATTAGGGGTTGAAAAGCCAGCTACCATTCACTATTTACTATTTACCAATTACCCAAACGCAAATGCGGAAGTTATTGTATTCACGATCCTAAGGTGATAGGTATGGGGTTAGGCGCGTTGTCGGCGGCCAACTGCTGCCCCTCGGGGCCGCACAGGCAGCGCTGTTGGATACGAGCCGGATCGAGAAAATGGCCAAACCAGTGCTGCCAGCGGCTAACCGCGGCCTGATTGACGCTGTAGTAAATCCAGCGGCCGTCAAGGGTATCGCGGCGGCGGGTGATTAGCCCGGCTCGCTGCAACGTTCGCAAGTGATGCGACAGCAGGTTAGGCGGCAGCCCCAACCGGTCGTTTAGCTCGCCATTGCACGAGGTGCCGGCCATCAAAACATCAAGAATGCGCAGTCGGTTAGGGTCGGCCAGCACCTTAAGCAAAGCCGCCGTTTCCTCAAAGGGTTGATCATCGAACGAACCGTTTTCTCTCATTGTCTAATATCCTATCGTTATAGTACTTCAACGGTCATTGAATTATCTACGGCTCTTATCATAATCCAATTGCCGGTTAACCGCACCGGCCCTTCGGTTAGTTTTTAACCTGGACAGGTCGCCAGCTTGAAGCGGTCAAGGGATTAAGGCTAGAGAATACAACAACTTCCGCACTTGAGTTTGGGTAATTGGTAAATAGGTATTGGTAAGTGGGTATTCAATCTCCTGTCTCCAATTACCAGTTACCAATTACAAATTACCCGACAGAATTAGGTAAGTTAATTAACTCTCATTCCTTAGGCAAAAACCGTGGTTCTTTCCCACTCTCCACGGTTTAAGGGTGTGGTACCACCCGGTTTTAATTGCTAACTTTCTACACTTCTCAACGCAAACAGTACGTAAGTCCTACACGTTTGGCATAGTGTTTGCATATACCCCAACGGTTTATCGGCTTATGATACGGCTATATAACCGTTTAACCTTGTTAGCATAGGAAAGTGAGCAACCGATGGCCACCCGTATTGAAGCCTTACGTGATTTTGGACCGCGACTGAAACACAACAAAACCCTGGATGATCGCGATTTAGCGCAGTGGGTTGCCATGCGCACCAGTATGAACCCCAACGTTATTACCCTGGCGCTGCTGGAACTTAAAGCCGCGATTATTTATCACGCCCTGCAAGGGACACCGCTTAAGCTGGCGGGTCTGTTTCGCATCGCCCCGACCATCGACCGCCATGGCAATATCAAACTCAACCTGCGCGTTGACGCTGACTTAAAAGACACCATCAACAATATCAAGCACTATACCGGCGAAATTCAAAACCGCTCTAATATTGGCATGACCGACGAGGAGATGAAAGCCTTGTGGGACGCCATCCACGTGGATGACCCCCTGGAACTTGAATAAAACCCCTCATTAAAGTTGGTTCTTGCCCCCGGCGTTGTCGCCCATTGACAGCGTCGGGTTTTTCTTTGCCCCGGTCGCAGCGCCCCCGGCTGCCCAATCCGCCCCAGAAACCTGGTAAGATAATCCCCGCTACCTCCCCAGGAATTGCCCGTTTCCTCCTAAGGAATTCAGAGATACCTCTTAAGGAATTGCGCGTTACCTTACCAAGAAACTCCGGCTGTCTACCAAACAAATCGCTTCTCCACAGGCCGAAGGGTGCAGTTTAACCCCGTGTGGAAGGCAGTTACATCGCTGTTATCCGCCCCAACAACCGTGTTGACGCCCGCCAAACGCGACCCTAAAGCCCCATTCTTCATTCTCAATTCTCCATTCTTCTGTACCTAAGTCCGGTTGTCAGGGAGAGAAAAGATATGTTAAAATGGGGTAGGGGATAGGGAGTAGGTGTCGTACATCAGAACATCGTTCCGGTATTGAGGGCAGAAGGCTAAGAAATTGAGTTGAACCTTAACAACAGAATA
>JAGRBY010000699.1 GCA_020433835.1 Anaerolineae bacterium
GTTCTAACGCTACCACGATTTCGTGCAGAGCTACCTGTTCTAAAAAACTGCCCAAAGATATATCCCGCTTCAAAAATATCCCCTCTTTAAAGATCAGTATATAATTGACCACAAACCAACCAACAAACCCTTTTCCCCATCCCGTCACCAAAAAACCTGTACGGACTTGTCTATATATAACGTTACTATAGTAAGAGATTGGAGACGGATAATGAGACATTAAATAATCTCCAGTCTCTAATTACCAGTTACCAATTACAAATTACCTGGCAGAATTGTGAAAGTTATTAATTTTTCATTCCTTTTGCTTTTTTGGTTAGACGCGGCTTCGTTAAATACGAATAGGATCGATTAAATCAAATGCTTGATCACACCTCCTTCATTGGTCGGGAAAAAGAATTTAGCGATATCCAACAGCTTTTAGGCCAAACGGACTGCCGTCTGTTGACGTTGGTTGGCCCTGGGGGCATTGGCAAAACGCGGTTGGCGCTGCAATTAGACTCGCTGCTCCGTAACGGCTTTGCCCGAGGCTCTTGTGTTGCCTATTTACAACCGCTGCGTTCCTCTGAGTTCTTTGTATCGGCTGTGGCGGATGCCCTGGGTATTGCCTTAACGGGTCAAGAGCCGCCGCTGGTACAGCTGGCCCACTACTTGGACGACAAAGAACTGCTCATTATCCTGGACAACTTCGAGCATCTTCTGGATGCCGCCGAACAACTGGCCACCTTGCTAGCGAAAACGCCCAACGTCAAATACCTCGTCACCTCCCGCGAAGCCCTCAACCTTCAGGAAGAGTGGCTGTATCCGCTGTTCGGGCTGGCCTTCCCCACCGATGACGCAACCAAGCAAAACGACGATGCGGTGCGCTTATTTAACGAACGTGCGCAGCGTGTCTATCCCAACTTTAACCCCACTAAAGAAGAGCAATCTGTAATTCAGATTTGCCGCCTGGTGGAAGGCATGCCGTTAGCCCTGGAATTGGCGGCGGCGTGGCGTAAAACCCTAAATTGTCAGGAAATTGCGGATGAAATTCAAGGGGGATTGGCCTTTCTAACAACGCGACTGCGCAATGTAAACAAGCGTCATTACAGTATCCAAACCGTTTTTGACCAGACGTGGCAACGCCTCAACGAGCGAGAGCAAACGGTATTCAAGCGGTTGTCCGTCTTTAGAGGCGGATTTCTGCGTGATGCGGCGGCAACGGTAACCGGCGCATCCCTGCCCGTTTTATCGGCGCTGGTGGATAAATCTTTGCTGCGCTTAGACGAAACCGGCCGCTATCAAATCCACGAACTGTTGCGCCAATATGCCGGGGCCAAACTCAGCCAACAGGCAGACGAAGCCCAACAGACGCAGGTTGATCACGCGGCCTTCTACTTTCAATTTCTCCACGAGCGTAGTGGCGATGTCAGAGGCGGCCGACAGCGGGAAGCGCTGCTTGAAATCAGGGCAGATTTAGACAATATCCGCGCCGCATGGCTGTGGGCCGTGGCGCAGGGAGATGCCACCGCCTTTCAAAAAGGCAGCGAGCCGCTGGGGCTTTACTACCAATTTCTGGGCGGCTATCAGGAAGGAACAACGCTCTTCTCTCAAGCAACAGAAGCGCTCCTGGCCCAACCCCCCAGCCAAAGCGTGGATCTTGCTTTGCTGGGCACACGCATGTACGAAGGCTGGTACCATTTGCGTTTTGGGCGGCTTGAAGGCACGGAAGCGTGCATGGCGCACATTCAGGCTATCTACCACCGCCTAAATATATCCCCCTTGCCCGGTTACTTAACAGACTACCGCGCGCCGCTCAGTTTTGTAGCCCTTATCCGGGGCGATTACCCCACAGCCATCCAACTGGCTGAGCAGATACGTGATGTGGGCGAAGCCGAGAAACAGAATACCAACCGTCAATTCGCCTATCACCTGCTATCTGCAGCCTATGTCGGTTTGGGCCAATATGAAACCGCCCAAAAATTTGCTCAGCAAGCGTATGCCCAATCACTGATGACGAACGATCGTTGGTTTCGGGCCTACATCTTAAACAATATGGGCCAAATTGCCGTAGCGCTGGGCGACACCCGTATGGGCAAGATGCATTTTCAGTCCAGCTATGAAATCCGGCACGATTTTGCCGATCCCGAGGGCATAGCGCTGGCCCTGATCAATCTGGGTAATCTGGCCTTCAAAGAGCAAGCTATGGCCGAAGCCCAAGCGGCGTTTGAGCGGAGTTGCGCCATCTACCAGGATATTAATGACAAAGGTGGTTTGGCAGCGGCCCAGTGGGGTTTGGGTATGGTTGCCTGTGAACAGGGGGCACTAGCGCAGGCGCAAAGCTACTTTGGCCAGGCCCTCCGGCTTGCTGTGAAAATTGATTATCGACCGGTGCTGTTTGGCATCATGGTCAACATTGCCGAACTGTTGTGGAAAATGGGGCAGCGCGAACGGCCCTTAACCCTCCTAGCCTTTGCCATCCATCACCCCAAAACCGACCACGAAACGCGACAAAAAGCGCAAACGCTGCTGACCTCAGCCTTTCAAGCAGCGGTCTCTCCTGAGATGCTGGCTGCGGCCACGGCCAACGGACAAGCCATCAGCTTGACGGAGTTAACCGCCGATTTACTCAGCCAACTCTTGCTGCCCCCACCAATAACACCCACGCCACCGCCACCAACCCCGACACTGCCTGAACCGGCTCCGCCGCAACCAAATCAGGCGCTGGTAGAGCCGCTCACCCCGCGCGAGCTAGAAGTCCTCTCCCTTATGTACGATGGGCTGACCAATGGCGAAATCGCAGACGAATTGGGTGTCGCCATCGGCACCATCAAGTTTTATACAGGGCAAATTTACGGCAAACTAGGCGTGCGTAATCGGGTTAAAGCCGTTGCCCGTGCTCGCCGGCTAAAGCTTATCCCCACCCAATAGCCACCAACCCAACCAAAGTTGGGTAACCCAACCCTCAAATTAATCGCCAAAACAAACTTTTTTCAGAAGATTTCTCCCGGCACATCCTGTAAAGTAAGTACATCCATTGGTACTTCGCACAGCCAATGGAGAGTATGAAATTGTGCAAAATAACCAATTCAGGATGCATACCATCCCAATAAAGGAGAAATACAATGTCTCAAGAATGGAAAATATCTGGAACCTATTTTGAAACGTGTAATTGCGACACAACCTGTCCTTGCATCTTTCTAAGTGACCCCACGGAAGATAATTGCTCGGTTTTGGTAGCGTGGCACATTGATGAAGGTAATTTTAACGGCACGTCTTTAGGTGATTTGAATGTGGCTTTGGCCGTTTACAGCCCCGGCAACATGGCAACAACGCCCTGGCAAGCGGCCGTTTACTTCGATGACAAAGCCTCTGAAGGCCAAAAAGATGCCCTGATGCAAATCTTCACCGGGCAAGCGGGTGGACATTTGAGCCGCTTAATCACCCACGTTGGCCAGGTATTAGGCGTAAGCAGTGTCCCCATGACCTACGAAGCCGAAGGCAAAAAGCGCCGTTTGCAAATTGAAGGCGTAGCCGAGTCAGAAATTGAAGCATTAACCACAGGGCAAGGTGGGGCCGACATCACCGTTGAAAATCATCCGCTCTGTATTGCCCCCGGTTTCAAAGCTGTCGTCGGTCAATCTAAAAAACTGTCGTATCACGATCACGGCATGCACTGGGAATTTTCAGGCAAAAACGGGTTGTATTCCCCGTTCGTCTACCAAGGAGGGTAAAAACATGGCCTTAGCAACCTTCACAGAAACTGTCGTGCGGCGTAATCGAGCGGTTGTACTGGCTGGCCTGGTAGCCGTTGTTATTCTGTC
>JAGRBY010000069.1 GCA_020433835.1 Anaerolineae bacterium
TATGCGGCTTTTATTGGATTGGGACTGATTACCTCCGCCCTGGGGCCGACCTTGCCGGGGTTGGCTGAACAGACACAAACGACTTTGGGGCAAATTAGCTTTCTGTTTGTGGCTCGCTCGCTGGGCTACCTGTTTGGCTCCTTTATTGGGGGCCGGCTGTATGATCGTATCGCCGGGCACCCTTTGATAGCCGGATTACTTCTTATGATGGCTGTTAGCGCCTATCTTGTTCCTTTTATGTCACTGTTATGGATGTTGGTTGCCGTGTTGGTGATGATTGGAATTGCGGAAGCAACTGTCGATGTGGGGTGCAATACGCTGGTGGTGTGGGTTCATAAAGATAAAGTCGGGCCTTTTATGAATGGGTTGCACTTCTTCTTTGGGGTCGGTGCTTTCTTGTCGCCGGTTATCATTGGTCAGGCGCTGCTTCTGAGCGAGGGTATCGCCTGGGGTTATTGGACTATGGCGCTCCTGATTTTGCCTGTGGCGCTCAGTTTTCTCCTGCTGCCCAGCCCACCTATTCAGAAAACCGCCTACGATGGATCGGCCAGGGTCAATAAACCCTTTCTGGTGGTCTTAATCGCGCTTTTCTTCTTTTTCTATGTCGGGCTGGAGGTTGGTTACGGCGGTTGGATCTATACCTATGCCACCACGTTAGAACTGACATCGGAGGCCAACGCCGCTTATCTAACATCCGCTTACTGGGGAGCGCTGACGGTTGGTCGATTGTTGTCCATCCCCGTGGCCAACCGGCTGAGACCACGAACCATTATTGCCGGCGATTTGGCCGGAGCTTTACTTAGCGTAATTGTTCTGTTGCTCTGGCCACAATCGTTAGCGGTAGTGTGGATCGGTACGCTGGGTTTGGGTTTGTCTATCGCTTCAATATTCCCTACCATGCTGTCCTTGGCTGAACGCAATATGACCGTGACCGGGCAGACAACCTCTTGGTTTTTTGTCGGGGCCAGCACCGGCGGCATGTCGATGCCGTGGTTGATTGGCCAGCTTTTTGAGATAACCGGTCCTTACACGGTGTTCTGGGCATCTCTGGTTGGGGTGATTCTTACGGCGGGGCTTTTCTCCAGTCTATTGGCCTGGGTTCACCGGTCGAGTCGTCAATCGACGGTCGCGTTGAATTAGGAAAAAGCCAAAAAAGCTAATGAAAAGAAGGAACAACTTCCATTCCCATTTGCTGGAAATGGTGGTCAAAAGTGAATATCCGTTGGAGCTTCAACCGCTGCGCTACAGCCAGTAACGAGCAGTCGGTGTAGCTCCAATGTTTATCATCGTAGCGTTCGAAGATGTCCCATGTGGTTTGCTTATCCTCGTCGGTTAAAATCAAAGGATAAAACGCCTTACTCGCCTTCAATTGCCGACCAAAATTGATGGCATATTGAGGGCCGAGTCGCGCTTTCATGAGACTCATCGTTTCGATAAAAACCCACTCCGTGACGATAGGTTTAACCCGCCCCACGAGTGACTTGAAGTAAACAACCGCATTGGCGTGATGATCATCGCGAGCATAATTGAGAGCAAAGAGGGCGCTGGTGTCAATCAGTAGTGTACTCATCCGGATTCTCTGCTATTTGTTTGAAGAGAGAATTTGTTTCTTCTCGCTCGCCGTAAAGGTATTTGTCAACGTTGCTGCTGATGTCTGTTGGCCCCTCAACATCTTGGCCCACACCAATGACACCCCAAATAGGATCATCTTGCAAAATGGTGTTGCGACGTGCTTCGATAATATCATCAAGCAGATCTCGCAGGACAGAGGCCATACTTTTGTTAGCCGTAAACGACTCTGACTTTAGAAATTCATATTGAGTTTGTGTTAGAGAAATTTGTAATCGATGCATGATCGGTACCTTTTATCATATTTGTATGTCGAAGTTACCATATTTTCGTTTCGATGTCAAGTACTTGTTAAACCTTGGTATGATGTCACTTAAGGTAAATTCGACTTTTGCTGTTTGTCTTCTAAAATAAATAAGCGTAAGCGCCCCCCATCAATATCTTGGATGTGAGCAGGTGGCAAATCACCTAGCCAAGCGGACATAACTTCTTCCGCTGGCGTTGTGATAGCGGGATTAACATCATAAATCCATAGGACATCAGTATGAGAGGCAATATCTTCTAATAATTTATGGGTTCGCATTTCAACGGTATTACTGGGAATACCAAAATCATCGAGCATGAATAGCTCATACTGATCACGGCCTAAATAAGGATAGAACCAATCGTAAACCGTGTGGCTGTTGAGCAAAAGCGCTCCCGTTACAACCTCATCTTGCAAGCGAGTGATCGTCGCTTGATAAGGACTCTGCTGCAAGCGTAAGTCAAAATAGCTGTGACCAAGCTGAATCGCGGCTGGAATAGAGCCAAAAAGTAAGAGTGCAATATATGCGGCCACACCCCATGCTCGAACTCGTTTTACGCGAGGTGTTACCGCTTGGGGCCAGATTAGAAACAAAAATTCCACAGCTAATACAATGAGTAATCCAGTTCGGATAAGAATTGTTGCTGCCAGCAACCAGCGATCCTCAGGAAACATAACGAAGTAGAAGTTGGCTTCAATAATATTAAAGACACTGAGTATCGTAGCATAGATAACGCCTCGGACATTAGGCAAGAGGAGGGCGATAAAAAAGAGAGGCCACCCCAACCACTGCGGGCTGTACCCCTTTGACCACAACATGAACAAACACAACGTAAACCCGGCAAATGCCAGAGCATTGCGTGGATTGAGCCAGTCAATCCGGCGCGTGTAGAAAATAGCGTACACTCCGGCGAAAGCTGCTGTCACCCATAACCAAGGAATATGCGTCGGAGGTGCTTCGCCCGGTGACCAATCGAGGTCCCGCATATCGAGAGGAATGATCCCGTAATCATAATTACCATCAATTAAAGCCCACACGGTTTCCCACGGTTGTCGAGCACCGGTGATTTGCTGGGATGCGAGCATAAGTTTTGGGTTCATAAAATAAAAGGGCAGGGCAATGATTATGACCGCGAGAAGGAAAATAGCAAAATAAAGGACAATACGAGGCAAATCGAAAGGAAATGTAATTTGAAGACCAGTGGTTTTTGATGGTTGATCAGATAACTTGGTAAGCGATAGTTTTTTATCGAAAAAGGTTAGGCTATATCTGAAGGTCGAAACAAGCTGAACACCAATCGGTAGCAAAAGGAGTGGGATTAGCTTTATCATAAAGCCAATGCCGGTAAAGACAGCGCTTAGATAAGGCCGTTTCTCCAGTAGCAAATAAAGGCTCAACAAAAAGAAAAACAGGGGATAACTTTCAAACCAGCCGGTCAATGTGTAAACCGGAACAAAAAGCGCGGCATAAATCCAGCATGGCCGAAGAGCCTTTTGCAGGGCCGGTTGCTCCAAGCTGTCCTGTGAGGAAAGTTTTAATGCAAAGAGATATAATAAGATAAAGTTACCGATCTCAAAAAGAAGAAAAAAGCCACCCAAAAGGAGCGTAAACCACAAATTTGCGTGCTCCCATGGAGGTAGAAGCGCACTGATCTGATAAATGGCTATCATGACCAATGGAAACAGAGGGGGGTATGTCGTCCATAGATTGTCGTAGGGATAGTACCCTTGATGTGTTAACTCTGCAAAGCCACGATACCAGTAAAAATCAGAAAAATCTAAAACCAACCCACCCGGTCGATAGGCAACGAGAGACAATACCCGAAAGGTGATAAAAAGGACAATCAGGAGAATGAAATCGGTATGACGCTGGTAGAGCGCTTTAAGTTGATAGAAATTTTTTGAAGCCGTTTGCATAACTTACCTCAGGGCCGGATAAAACCGGAGGTAAGTGTAATCCGCATCCGCTTGAGGGGCAATAATTTAGGTCAACTTTCGGCAATAGAAGATGTCTGTGTTGTCGTTGCTGTAGAAGCAAGGGGATTACTACTTAAATTAAGCACACGGGAGAAGCCGAAGATATAGGTGATCAAACCACTAACCGGAATAAAAGTCCATAACTGAGCGATTCGAACCAACAACGTTGATAAGCTAGCATCGGCTGTCGTCACACCAAAGAGCGATAATAACGCGATCATCGTTGCATCAAATTGCCCCAACGCTCCCGGAGTAATAGGAACGGCTGTGGCGAGGTCGCTAATCATTGCTGTAAAAAGGGTAGCACTGGGGGGGATAAGAACACCGATGCTGAGCAATGCAAAGTAAACCATCAAGGCATCGTAAAACCAAATAACAAAACTCTCTCCGATAATAAAAAGTAAAGCTCCTGGATTTTGTCCTAAAATTCTGATACCTTGAATCAGAGAAAACCCAAAATCCAGGAGCTTTTGGTAAAGTGACCAAATTTTTAAAGGTACAATCCTTCTGAAAAATAGACCTTCACGGAGAAAATTTTCTATACTGGGAATAACAACCAGGCCAAATATTCCAAAAACAAGTAGTCCTGCTACAACAACCACTAACTGCACGACATAAGCTGGTACACGGCCTGGTAAAGCCCACCAGGCTCCGATAATAGCCATACTGAGGATAGCAAATACATCCAACGCCCGCTCGGTGGCAATAGAGGCAATGCTCTGTGAAATCGGAACCTTGTAATCTTGTTTGAGCATCGCCACACGTGCTACATCACCAGCTCGGGCCGGCAATATAGCGCTTGTGAACAGTCCAGCCGTTAGCAGGGCGATAGCATAAACTGTATTTACCGTCCAGCCCATTGTTTTTAATATACGTCGCCAACGCCATCCACGGGCGATGACGCTCATATAAAACGAAACAAAAACCAGACTGAACCAACTCCACTTAACCTTAGAAAGCGTGGTTAGACTGAATTCTAGATTGCCAAACCTTATAAGTCCTATTATGGTAACAATACTCAAGAAGAGGATGATCCACAAGCGGGAGTATTTTCTCATTTAGCCCATTACGCTACTTTGATACCACTGCCACAATTTGTTCAGCCCCTCTACCACAGAAGTTTGGGGGTTGTAGTCCAGTAAACGGCGGGCTTTGTCTATGTTGGCACATGTAATTTTTGGTTCGCTGGCAGGAGCCGGTGGTGTTTCTAAGATCGCTTTTTTACCAGCAACTTCCTCAATGATCTCAACAAAATCTGCCATCAAAACCGGCTCACCACGCCCAAGATTAATGATTTCGTATCCTAATGGCCGGTGCAGTGCAGCAATAATACCGCTGACAATGTCATTCACGTAAGTCCAATCGCGCTTCATCTGGCCCGCATCAAAAAGTTTGATTGTCTCACCTTTTACGATGCGGTCTGTAACCATAAACGGCATCATATCAGGGCGACCTTTGGGGCCATACACACTAAAAAATCGCAGTGCGGTAAAATTCAATTTGTGAAGGTTATAGTAAGTATAGCCCATTACTTCACAGGCTTTTTTGCTGGCCGGGTAAGGAGCTAGAGACTGGTTACAGGGATCGGTTTCGATAAAAGGGATTTGCTCCGTGTTTCCATAAACTGAAGAGGTGGAGGCAAAAATAAAATTTTGTGAACCGTTATTACGAGCGGCTTCTAACAAATTGACCGTTCCAACAATGTTTACTTGCGTATATAAGTTTGCCCGTCCAATAGAGTATCGTACACCACCATACGCCCCCAAATGGGCAATTGCTTGAGGTTTGTGTTGGGCAAAGATGCGCTGAACCGCCTCAGCATCACAAAAGTCTTGTTCATAAAATTGGAGGTTGGGATGATCTATAAAATTGCCTATATTTGCTCGTTTCCGTTGTGGATCATAGTAATCATTAAAATTATCGAGTGCGACAACACTTTCGCCTTTTTCTAGTAGAGTCTCTGTCAAATTACTTCCGATAAAACCGGCTGCTCCAGTGACAAGAATAGTCATAGTAAAGAAATCCTTTTATGATTATATTGTAACATGTCCCAATACATAACGGTGATGAGCCCAGATCGTTTTCAGTTGCCACGGAATTGGAGCGTGATCAAGCCATGCATACTTCATAACCTGTTCGCGCAACTCAGGTTGTTCGCCCAAGTAGTATGCCATCGTGCTCCAGGTCCAGCCCTCTCCTGTAAATTGATTATTCAGTTTTTTACTATTGATACCTAACCGTTTAAGAACTTCCGCCGCCGGCATAACCGTATCGGGCCAGGGCGGAACATCGAGCACCCCCTCATCAATAATTAAAACCCCACTATCCGTGAGGATTTTTTTGATACGTCCTATATCTACCCATCTCTCATCAATAGTGTTGAAAAAATCCTGATCGATAACGTACTTTCGTAACAGATACCCCACCTGAATGTTATTTGGCATGGCGACAAAAACCAATTTTCGTGATGTGCGAACTAACTCTTTAAGTAGCTGCTCCGCATCAGGTAAATACCACAGACCAGCCCACTCCCATGTTAAGTCGAAGTGGTTATCGGCAAATGGTAACTGTTTAAGGTCTGGCTGACGAACAAACTTTGCCGGCAGCTTAAGCTGATCCCAGATATTTCTAATACCTTCTAAACGTTCTCGATTATTACCAACCAGTGTTACATCACAACCGCGCTCAGCCAGCCGCACCGAGTTGATACCGCTTACGCCAGCCATGCCATATACCGGTGCCTCTAAAACGGTTTCAACATGATGCGTATCGACCAATTGATCGAGATAATCGTTTAATACAAAACGCTCGTAAACAACACCCAGCCCTTCATTCCAATCGGTTAGGTACTTTTTCCAAACGGGTTCCACCATAATAACGAAAGTTAAATCCTTGTAAGTTAAGATTAAAAAATGAGCATTACGCCTAGCGTAATAAGCAGCACACCCATAAGTGCATCTCGAAAAGCTATTTTCCAGACATCGCTCATAGCGGGAGCGGGCTGCCATTGGGTACGAATACCGTGACGGACAAGAACTTTGCCCGTATAGATCGCCTGTGCCGCAGTAACGATCATACGCAGCCCAAAAATTATGGAGAGAGCCGCCAGAAATATACCCGCAATCCGCATTAAAACTTTTCCCAGGCCGGTCGTGTGTCTTCTTTATCCTGCAGAAGTTTTAACTGCTCTCGTAATTCGCCAATCTGATCGCGATACATGGCTGCTTTTTCAAATTCAAGTTCCGCCGCCGCGGCTTTCATCTGCTTTTCTAATTGACTAATTAAATACTCAAGTTCATGGGCCGGCATCGAACCGGTGATATTGTAAGCAGCACGCGATTCGGCCACCATTTTTTCTTTGCCCTGCTCTTCGCGCGAGGCAGCCACTTCTTGTGTTAAATCTTTAATTTGTTTAATGATAGACTGCGGCGAAATGCCATGTTCTTGGTTGTACTTCTCCTGCTTTGCTCGCCGACGGTTGGTTTCGTCGATAGCAAACTGCATCGAGTTGGTTATTTTGTCGGCATACATGATAACCTGTCCGTTAAGATGACGTGCTGCCCGACCAATTGTTTGGATCAACGCTGAAGATGAACGCAGGAAGCCTTCCTTGTCCGCATCTAAAATAGCAACTAAAGAAACCTCAGGGAGATCGAGGCCTTCGCGTAGCAAGTTGATACCCACCACCACATCATACACACCCAATCGCAGATCACGCAATATTTCAACCCGCTCTAACGTTTGAATATCACTATGAAGATAATGAACCCTTATACCTAGTTCCATCATATAGTCCGCGAGATCTTCGGCCATTCGTTTTGTAAGGGTAGTCACCAAAGCACGCTCGCCCCGCTGGATGCGTCGATTTACTTCGCCGATAAGATCATCAATTTGACCTTTGATGGGGCGAATGATAACTTCAGGGTCAAGTAGACCGGTAGGCCGAATGATTTGCTCTACAATTTGTTCGCTGTGTTCAAGCTCATAGGGGCCGGGGGTAGCACTGGTGTAAACAATTTGATGAATATGTTCTTCCCATTCGGTAAAATTTAAGGGCCGGTTATCAAGGGCACTGGGCAATCTAAAACCAAAGTCGACAAGCACTTCTTTACGACTGCGATCACCAGCGTACATCCCCCGAATCTGGGGAATGGTCATATGGCTTTCATCAATGACAATTAGAAAATCATCGGGGAAGTAATCGAGCAAGGTCCACGGGGTGCTGCCTGGCTCACGTCGGCTTAACGGACGGCTGTAGTTTTCGATACCGGAGCAAAAGCCAACCTCACGCAGCATTTCCAAATCATAGCGAGTCCGCTGCTCAAGACGTTGGGCTTCTAAAAGCTTGTCCTGCTCTCGCAATTCAGCCAAACGCATCTCAAGTTCTTCTTCAATATCAACGAGCGCTTCTTCTAATTTTTCTTGGGGTGTGATGAAATGTTTTGCCGGATAAATGTCGAGCTTCGTCTGCCGCGATAGCACCTCGCCGGTCAGGGCGTCGACCTCAGTGATCCGGTCTATCTCATCGCCAAAAAATTCAATGCGATAGACCTGTTGACCATAGGCGGGCATAATCTCCAGCGTATCACCACGTACTCGAAACGTTCCGGGTTTAAGATCATAGTCATTGCGTTCATATCGAATATCGATGAGATGGCGCAGAACTTTGTCTCGCTTGCGAATATCGCCTTGTTTGAAGTTAATAACCACCTGCCCATAATCTTCAGGGCTGCCGAGACCGTAAATGGCGCTAACACTGGCAACGATAACTACATCGCGCCGCGAAAAGAGATATTGGGTCGCTGCCAAACGAAGACGATCAATCTCATCATTGATCTGGGCATCTTTTTCTATATAGGTGTCACTGCGGGGTATATAAGCTTCGGGCTGGTAATAATCGTAGTAGCTGACAAAGTAGGCAACAGCATTGTTGGGGAAAAATTCTTTGAATTCACTGTAGAGTTGAGCGGCCAACGTTTTGTTGTGGGCCATAATCAGCGTTGGCTTTTGGATCTGCTCAATAAGCTTCGCGATGGAAAAAGTTTTACCCGTACCGGTTGCACCAAGCAATGTTTGATGAACCAAACCACTTGTTATACCTTCAGTGAGCTTTTTAATAGCGGCGGGTTGGTCACCGGTGGGTTGAAACTCTGATACAACTTCGAAATCGGGCATCTGTATTCATTCCTCTCCGGTTGAGTACGTATGTGAACAGAGATCAAATAACTATTATACTCCGCCTTGGCCTGCTGACAAAAGTTATAATTTAATCGCCCTTAATCCAACCCACAAGACCTTTGAAAATATTTGAGATTTCTCTTGACCGCCGATTGCCGAAATCCTCCAGCATTTGTTCTACTTGTAGACGTACTTCTTGATTTGGCGCATCCAAGGCATCGATAAGGACACCAACAATCTGTGATTTAACTGCCATATCGATTTCCGGACGTTCGTATAACTTACCTAACACCATAGCCGACTGGCACTGCGCCTCAGTATCGTCCGGATCCATTAAATGCCCACCCAGCGTTTTGATAGTCGGTTCAATCAGTTGATCAAGCTTGTGGAGAGCAGCCGTGCGACTGCGTCTATAACGAATATCCTCAAGTAACACCATCACTTTTTCTCGAAGCTGTTGAGCCAATTTTGCTCGCAACGCCTGGTCGCGTTTAGCCAAACTATCTTTACGAGTCTGTTGAATAACACGCTGCTGAGATTTTAGCTGCTGTAAATTTGTACCACACTTCGTACACATTACCGCATCAACCTGATTTTGATGAAAACATAAAGGGCACTCTAAGGTTAGTCGATTACCGCAACTGATACACAGCCGCCGCTGCCCTATATTTTGAGTGTTGCATTTAGGGCAAATAACTGGACTATCCGTTTTGATTTCATCAGTTTTTGTTGCAATCTCTTTTGAGTCCAAACGTCTTATTTTTGACTTTGTACGTTTCTTTTTAGCTTGCAACAGCATGTCCGGGCTAAGGGTTGGAGCTTGGCGAAGCGCTTCTGCCAGAGCCGCAGCCGAACCAAATCGATCAGTAGGATTTTTAGCGAGTGTTTTTTGGATGATGAGATTACAGCCAGGAGGTAAATCCGGCTCCACATCAAGGATTTGTGGCACAGGCTGCGTAATATGCTTCATGATGATGCCCAGAGGTGTACTCGCCTCAAACGGGAGCTGGCCGGTAAGCATTTGAAAAACAATGACGCCCAGGGCATAGATGTCACTTCGGCCATCTATCTTCTCACCATTAGCCTGCTCGGGGCTCATGTAAGCGGGTGTTCCAATAATTAAGCCACCCGTAGTCAGATTTGTCCGTTCTTCCGTTAACTTGGCGATGCCGAAATCGGTGAGGAAGGGGTTATTACGCTGGTCAAACAAAATGTTATCCGGCTTTAAGTCACGGTGAATAATGCCCAATTTGTGAGCTTCATCAAGAGCAGGGGCCAATCGCTCTACGATGCGAGTTACCTCAGCAAACGGTAGCTGACCTTGCTTCAGTCGATCCCCCAAACTGCCGCCCGGCAAATACCGCATTACCAAAAAAGGTTGACCCTCTTCTTCCCCCACATCATAAACAGGCACAATTGCCGGATGTTCTAAAACCGCAATTGTCTTCGCTTCCCGTTGAAAACGAATTCGAAAAGACGGGTCGTGTAAAAACTCACGAGGAATAACCTTTAAAGCTACATCGCGTTGAAAATGGGGATCGAAAGCGCGGAAAACGGTAGCCATTCCTCCGCGTCCAATCTCTTCTCTAATTTCATAGCGAGCAATTTTATGTGCAATCATATTTCCCGATTGTACATCAAAAAACATAGAGGCAAAAATAGGTCTTACAAAATGTTAACAATTAAATCTCCAAAAGGTTTAGGAAGATTGGTTCCCACATACTATATTATCATTAACCTCGCTGTGTTTCAATCGAAAAACTGTTTAAAGTATTCGTTTTAAGTTGAGTCGCGTACGATTTTCGTAAAAAAGTTATACAAGTACGTTGGATCGGGCAACGGTAGCCCACTTATACAGCAAGATGATCCCCTTTACCCTGCCATTCTACAAAATTGACAATTCCCCCCCGTCAATCCATAATAAATTCCTTTGATGTCAGATCTAGGGAAAGCGCCAAAAAGTTATGACTGAATGCTCATCATGTGGAGCGGAGTTAGCCCCGCATGAAACTCGCTGCCCAACCTGTGGCAAAACAACACCCTATTACCACCGCCAACGACGCTGTTTGCACTGCGGCACACCTGTGGCTGAACAGGCCAAAACCTGTATAATATGCCACCAACCCGTGGATAACCTTCCTCTTGATTCCTATCACTTTGTTCATTCGTGGAAAGGGATTGGCGTAGGTGTGCTCATTGTAGTACTGATTGTCATGACAGTCTTGAATTACCAAAATGACGATGCCAGCCATATCGCCCAAGCCATTGAAAACACGTCTACCCCCACAACCACCCAGACACCAACAATTACATCAACCCCCACAACCACCTACACTCCCAGCCCAACATTGACCATAACCCCAACACCTACCCCGCAGCCACTTGTCCACCTTATCGAAAGCGGCCAAACTTTAAGTATTGTGGCCTCACTCTATGGCCTTACTGCCGAGCAGGTAGCCGAGGCAAACGATCTTGAATTGAGTACTATGCTTAGTGTCGGGCAACCTTTGGTTATCCCTGGTAAAGTGGTTGCCCCAGAAGACATAGAGGATGATACACCGCCACCGCTGATTGTTTACGTTATTCAGCAGGGTGATACCATCAGCAGTATTGCTTATGAACATGGTACCACAATGGATGCTATTTTTTCTGTCAACTCTGATAAAGATTTGGGCTTAATCTTTCCGGGTCAAGAGATATCCGTACCGCTGTCTACGCCGACGCCAACTCTAACCCCTACACCACTACCCACAGCCACATTCACACCACAGCCGGATTATCCATTACCCAACCTCCTTACACCCGATGATGGCGCGGTTATAGACGATGCAACGCTCCTTCTTAACTGGACTTCAACCGCCATTTTGGGTGAAGATGAATTTTATGTGGTTATATTAAACTATCGCAATGGTTCATCGACGGAACATTGGACAAAAAGCAACAGCTTCCGCTTGACCAAGCAAGAACGCCCAACCAATGGCTGGATCGACTGGACGGTTGTTATCAAACGCCAAATCGGCACCGATAATAAGGGGAACCCCACTGGTCCGCTTCTCTCACCGTCTGGGCAACTAATACCCTTTGAGTGGCGATAATTACACCGATTTGCAAACCCCGTTTTTCAAAAAGAATCAAGAGCAACCAATTTCACTTTTAGCAAAGTAAGTTTGGTTGCTCTTGTACCTTTATCTTCCATGCTTTGCTCCAATGGTGATTTAACGTGTATAATGCCGATTTGTAACGTCAACGGAGGACACACTATGTCAACACAAAACGAACTGCTCGGCAAGCGCGTCGAGCTGCTGGATAAAGGCTGGATAGAACTGCAAGACATGATGGGCGACGACATGTCCATTGTCAACGCCGCACGTGTCTCGTTTTTGGGTGAAAGCAAAGGGGATGAAAAAGACAAGAAACTGCTATTTTACCTGCTGCGCCATCGCCACACCAGCCCCTTCGAGCAAGTTGAGATGAAATTTCGGGTACGTGCCCCCGTGCTCGTCTGGTGGCAGTGGGCCCGCCATCGTACCTGGCACTACAACGCCCAAAGCGGACGCTATACCCCTTTTAAAGAAGATGATTTCTACGTGCCGACCGTCTGGCGCAAGCAATCGAAAGACAACAAACAAGCCAGCGAAGGTGTGATCGATCGGGTTGAAGCTGATGCGTTGACTGCCGAAATGCTCAAACATTTTGATGAAGGTTTTGCTCTTTATGAACGCGCCTTGGCCGCCGGTGTTGCCCGAGAGCAAGCGCGTCTGTTTTTGCCCGGTTTCGCCGTTTACTACACCTGGGTTGTTAAAACTGATGTTCATAACCTGATGCACTTCCTCAGCCTGCGCGCTGCTTCCGATGCTCAGGAAGAGATCCGCGTCTATGCCCAAGCCATCTACGACCATTTCTTTAAGCCGGCTCTGCCCTGGACAGCCGAGGCGTTTGAGAAATATGTGCTTAGGCATGAGTAGCCGTTGAATTAAAAATGAGAAAATAGAAATTAGAGAGAGATTTCAGATTTCTAATTTCTATCTTTTATCAACTTAGGTTTAGAATCGTGTTCGACACAAATCCCCTAAAACATCTCTATCCGTTTGAATCTCACTGGCTCGATTTGAACGGCTTACGTTACCATTATTTAGATGAAGGCCCGCGCGATGCTCCCGTGGTGGTCATGCTGCATGGCAACCCCACCTGGTCCTTTTACTATCGCCACCTAATCCCGCCCATTAGCCGAACCCACCGCATCATCGTACCGGATCATATCGGCTGTGGTCTGTCTGATAAACCCCAGAACTACACCTACACCCTCGATCAGCATATTTGCAACGTAGAAATACTGATCGAGCGCTTACAGCTCAAAAACATCACCCTGGTAGTACACGATTGGGGTGGCATTATCGGCATGGGCTATGCTACCCGTCACCCCAATAATATCAAACGCTTTGTTATTTTTAACACCGCTGCCTTTGTTTTGCCTTTGATTCCCAAACGCATTCGGATGTGTCGACCCGATATGTTTGGCAGCCTTCTCGTGCGGGGCTTTAACGCCTTTGCCGGACTGGCCGTCTATATGGCCAGCGGTCACCCCAAACGTATGACCGCCGATGTACGCGCCGGTTATATAGCCCCTTACAACAGTTGGGACAATCGCATCGCTATCCATCGTTTTGTGCAAGATATTCCGTTGGAAGAAAATCATCCGACGCGCCCCTTATTAGTCGAAATCGAAGCCGGACTGGCTCAATTTCGTGACTATCCAATGCTTATTATGTGGGGCGGTAGAGATTTCTGCTTTGATGATCATTTCTTTGCCGAGTGGCAGCGCCATTTTCCCCATGCAAAAACCCACTATTTTCCTGATGCCGGCCATTACGTTGTTGAAGATGCCCACGAACGCATTATTCCGCTCTTGCAAGAGTTTTTGAGTTCGTAGAGTTAATGGAGTTTATAGAGTTCTTAGGGTTGAAGGAGGGGATTAGTGGAAGAGTTAAGTCAAGAAGATAATTCAAAGACATCAAATCCAAAAGAATTAAATAATTTACAGAGTTTCCCTCCTGACGCTACAAACCCCACCAACTCCACACACTCCCCAACTCAATACAACATTGCCCAATCACTGGCTGATATGGCCGAACGTGCTCCTTTCCGGCGAGCGATAGTTTTTCCGGCTGGACGGGATGAACAGGAACGGGCCAAATTCTTCCAACTAACCTTTGCCCAACTTCACCAACTGGTCGACAGTTACGTCCACGGGTTAAGTGAATACGGCATCCAACAGGGCGACCGCACCTTAATGATGGTTCGCCCCGGCGTTGAGCTTATCGCGGTAGCATTTGCGCTGTTCAAAATGGGAGCCGTACCTATCCTGATCGACCCAGGGATGGGCCGCAAACCGTTCCTCCAATGCGTAGCCGAAACAGAGCCGGTAGCCTTTATCGGCATCCCGCTGGCGCACGCTCTGCGGAAAATATTCCCTAAAGCATTCCGCACGGTGAAGAAAAATGTTACGGTCGGCAAACGCTGGTTTTGGGGTGGAGCGACCCTGGCTGATTTACAAGCAACCCGCTCCGAGCCGGCCCCTTTTGCCCCCACCACGACCGAGAGCGAAGCAGCAGTGGCTTTTACCTCCGGCAGTACCGGCATCCCTAAGGGCGTGGTTTACACGCATGGCATGTTCCAGGCCCAGATCGAACTCCTCAAAAAGTTGGGCGTGGCCGACGGCGAAGTCGATATGCCCGGCCTGCCGATTTTCGCGCTGTTCAATCCGGCATTGGGTGTAACCACCATTATGCCGGACATGGATTTTCGCAAACCGGCGGCACTCAACCCGGCCTACTGGGTCGATTCGATCCAAACGCATGGTGTAACTACCAGTTTCGGCTCACCGACCATTTGGAAAATTGTCGGCCAATACTGCTTGGAGAACCAAGTAAAACTACCCTCATTAAAACGCATCTTTATGGCCGGTGCGCCCGTACCACCGTGGCTCATCCAGCAGTACACCGACCACATTCTCGATGGCGGCCATATTCACACGCCTTTCGGAGCCACCGAGGCTCTGCCGATTAGCACTATCGCCAGCGCTGAAATTTTAGAAGAGACCGCTAAACTCACCAGCGAAGGCTGGGGCGTATGTGTCGGGCAGCCCCTGGAGGGCGTCACCATCAAAATTATTCCTATCTCAGACGAACCGATTGCCAATTGGGATGACTCGTTGGAACTGCCACCAGGAGAGTTAGGCGAGATCGCCGTTAAAGGCCCGGTCGTCACCCGGCTGTATCTCAACCGCCCCGAACAGACCGCCCGAGCCAAGATCTATGAAGGTGACACGGTATGGCATCGTATGGGTGATTTGGGCTACTTCGACAAGCGCGGACGGCTGTGGATGTGCGGTCGTAAAGCGCACCGCGTGGAAACCACTGAGGAACTGCTTCTGCCCGTACCCTGCGAGGCTATATTTAATGCCCATCCGGACGTATCACGAACAGCTCTGGTTGGGATAGGTTCATTGGGCAGCCAGCGCCCAATTTTGATCGTCGAGTTAAACTCCGGCACGTTGCCAAGCGGCTCGACCAAGCAGCGTTTAATTGATGAATTGTTGGCACTGGGGCAAAAGTACGAGCATACGCAGGGAATTAAAGATATCTTATTTAAGGAATCATTTCCTGTCGATGTTCGGCACAACGTCAAGATTCAGCGTGAGAAACTGGCCGACTGGGCAGCTAAACAGCTTTAAACAAACAGTAGAGCAAGTCAGTTGTGGTTTTAGAAATTAATCGAGGAATCACAAAGCTAGCTTTGTGATTCCTGACGTACCCGATTAATTTGTTGATTTACAAGCAACTTGCTCCAAACCAGGACAAATCAGCGATTTGTCCTACAAGACCTGAGGACGACTTTATACAAATGAAAGCACTTGTCACTGGTGGAGGGGGATTTCTGGGCCGCTACATCGCCGAGCAGTTATTAGCACGTGGCGATGACGTTACGGTTTTCTCCAGAGGGAATTATCCTGAATTAGTTCAGCTTGGGGCCAAACAAATTCAGGGCGATCTACAACATCGCGATACGGTTATCAAAGCCTGCGCCGGACAGGATGCGGTTTTTCACGTGGCGGCTAAGGCCGGTTATTGGGGGACGTGGGAGTCGTTTTACCAATCCAACGTCCTGGGTACAAAAAATATCATCGACGCCTGTCGCGAGCAGGGCATCGGCAAGCTGATTTTCACCAGCACCCCCAGCGTCATTGTCAATAACCGATCGCGTATCGGTGCTGATGAATCGCTGCCCTACCCCGAAACGTACGAAAGCTATTATCCCCAAACCAAAGCTATGGCTGAGCAAATGGTCAGGCAGGCTAACAGCGATAATCTTCTCACGGTCTCGCTGCGACCGCATGTCATTTATGGTCCTCGCGATGCCCATATCATCCCCCGCTTGGTGGCGCGAGCACGAGTCGGCAAACTCATTCAAGTGGGCGATGGCACCAACAAAATCGATGTAACCTATGTGGAAGATGCGGCTCGCTCCCATCTACTCGCTGCCGATGCGCTCAAGCCGGGATCGGCGGTGGCCGGTTCGGTTTACTTTATCAGCCAAGATCAGCCGGTGGTGTTGTGGTCCTGGGTTAACGATCTGTTACGGCGGTTGGGTGTACCACCGGTTACCAAAAAAATCCCCTTATCGCTAGCCCGGGCTTTAGGCGGAGCAATGGAGTTTACCTATCGCACCTTTAAACTCAAAGGCGAGCCGCGCCTGACTCGTTATTTAGCCGATGAATTGGGCTTGACCCACTACTATGATATTTCGCGGGCCAAGCAGGACTTTGGCTACCAACCGCAGGTTTCCATGGAAGAAAGTTTACAGCGAACAGCGGCCTATTTTAAGCAGGTGGGCTTATAAGCCTGACGCAGAGTGTAGAACAATTTGCCAAATTGTTCCCGAACTTGGACATACGCGTGGCGAAAAAGAGTCTAATTACTATGTGGTGATCAAGGTATAGGTAATGTCATGGTCAGTCTTATTATAATCTCGTCATGATTTCACTATGTAGACTCGATCAACCTTATTACGGTCAAACTGTAAGTTTCACTATGGTCAAATTTTGAGTCTTATTGTAATGAAACGCCGAGTTTTATACCTATCAAATTTTGAGTCTTATTACGGTCAAACTTTGAGTCTTACTATAATGTCATTGTGACAGTCACTTTTTAAGTGAGAATGCACATCCGTCTGGCCTAAATAGGTTGATTTATTATTGCCAAGTGACTGTCACCTTTTGAACTGTGTAACTCATAACAAATACAGAGATCTACTACCTATTTTTAGAGGAACATGGATGACCAATACTGAAGGCGTTATCAAATACCAACTCGATTATACTCCTGCGGCACCACTACCGGCGGAACACGTGCGTGACATCAACGCCTGGCGTAAAATATTATACCTGTTGCAGCTCATTGGACAGGATGCCAACCGTTACGGGGGCTACGGCTTCGGCAATATTAGCCGACGGCTCGATGGACAGCGCTTCGTCATTAGCGGCACACAAACAGGCGGGCTGCCCGATCTTACCGCCGAACATTACGCCACGGTGCTGGAGTGCGATCCGGTACAAAATCGGCTTGTAGGCGAAGGGCCGGTTCGACCCTCTTCCGAGGGGTTGACGCACGGCGTGGTCTATACCCTTGCTGCCGATATCCAGTGGGTGATGCATGCCCATTCGCCCCATATCTGGCGGCATGCCGAGACATTAAAGATTCCCCAAACCGCTGCTAACGTTCTATACGGCAGCCCGGAAATGGCGGCGGAGGTCGAGCGTCTGTTTCAAGAAACCGATGTCGCTGATAGAGGCATCTTTTCGATGGCCGGTCACGAAGATGGTATTGTTACTTTTGGCCGAACCGCAGAAGATGCCGGGTCGGTGATGCTAGCCTATCTCAGTCAAGCTTTTCAATTGGATAATTAGACAATCACAAACGGAGTAAAAATGTCAGCCCAAGAAGAACCCGTTATTCAACTTGATCAATTCATGAAAATCACCGGAATGGTCGGCACCGGCGGTCAGGCCAAAATCGTCATTCAAGACGGCGAGGTGCTGTTGAACGGCGTTGTCGAGACACGCCGTAAGAAAAAACTGCGGGCCGGTGATGAGGTTACTTTTAATGGTCAAACCCTCGTCGTTGAGTTTGAGTAGAACTATCACTACCCTCAAAAATTAATCAAATCCTTATCCGCTCTTAACAACTTCTGAACAACTCTTCACTATAATTTTTGTAAAAAGGAGATTAGAGATTGGAGATAGGGAGATTGAAGTGGACACAATCTCCTTATCTCCTCATCTCTAATCTCCCGTAGCAGGTTTTTAATTCTATCCCCTAACAAAGATTAATAGTGAGATATTACCTACCCCGGAAGTTACTGCAATAATGAATAACACAATACGTACACTCAAAAACAATCTCGACCTATGCTGTTTAGTGCTCCTGGCCACATTTCTCAATATCTACAACCTTTGGAATTTAGGCTACGGCAACGGCTACTATGCCGCCGCAATTAAGAGCATGACCCAAAGTTTGTCTAACTTCTTCTTTGTCAGCTTTGACTATGTTGGCTTTATTAGTGTCGATAAAGCGCCATTGTCATTGTGGCTTGATGCCATCTTTGCCAAGCTATTTGGTTTTAGCGGCTTTATCATTCTTTTGCCCCACGCTTTGGCCGGCATAGCGGTCACGATACTAACCTACATTATCGTAAAAAAAGTAGCCGGTAAGATTCCGGCTTTTGCCGCCGGTTTAGTGATCACCTTATCGCCGGTTAATGTCGCCGTTTACAGAAACAACACCCCTGATGCGCTGCTGCTGGTATTCATTCTGTTGGCTATATATTTCGCTGTTCTCTATTTTGATACCAAGAAGATGCTGTTTCTGCTGCTCTCAGCAGCGATGATCGGTCTGGGCTTTAACACCAAAATGATGCAAGCGTTTCTGATTTTGCCGGCTATGG
>JAGRBY010000006.1 GCA_020433835.1 Anaerolineae bacterium
GCAGCGATTTATCCGCTTACTATGAACACGAACGCGGGGCCGTAGTGAGTACAGCCATCGATAAATACATCTATATCAATGTCAATCCCAAATTCGATCACAAAATTCGAGCCAGTTACTCTATTACTGAAATTGTGGATACGGTTGACGAGCTTCAGCATGAATTGATTCGTGAAGCCCTCTACTTACTCAACCTCAAAGAAGGCATCGAAATCACATCGATTTCCGATATCCCGTCGAAAGGTACCGGGCTAGGCTCATCGAGCAGTTATACGGTCGGGCTTTTGAACGCGCTCTATGCCTACAAAGGCCATATGGCCGGTGCAGAGCGGTTGGCTTCGGAAGCCTGCCATATCGAAATCGATCGCTGTCGTAAGCCTATTGGCAAGCAGGATCAGTACATTGCCGCCTATGGGGGCTTGCAGTATATCCGGTTCAACCCGGACGGCAGTGTTTATACCGATCCGGTTATCTGCTCACCCCATACCCGGAAAAAATTACAAAGCAGATTGCTTTTGCTCTATACCGGCTTAACGCGCAGTGCCGACAATATTCTTTCAGAGCAAACAAAAGCCACCCAATCGAGTGAAGAAAAACGGGCTTCGTTAAAATATATGGTTAGCCTGGCTGATCAGCTGTGCGAGGCCTTGGGTCGAGACGAATTGGATGCTTTTGGTGAGATTTTGCACGCCGGCTGGCTGGAAAAACGAAAGCTGACCGCGAATATCAGCAACGAACGTATTGATGATTGGTATACACGGGGTCGTGCTGCTGGAGCTATCGGCGGCAAACTGCTGGGAGCCGGTGGCGGTGGCTTTTTGCTCTTCTTCGCCGATCCGGCTTACCATACCGACATTTGCCGTGCGCTGCCGGAATTGACCCGCGTGCCATTCAACTTTTGTCCGCAGGGCAGCAAGGTGATTTATGTGGAAGAAAATGGGTATATGCCGTAGAGAATCACCGTTCTCTGTTGTGCTACTTAAAATGTAAACGTTTACAAAAGAGCTTTTCGGCCAGGTCGAAAAGCTCTTTTGCTTGAAGAAGGGGATGTGTTACAAATTGTACTATTTAACAACCACCCGGCGAGACAATCTTTAAAGCAACATCGGTATCCAGATTAGTGATAGTTATAGAAAGTGTTCCATTACTTGGGGTGGTAACATTTTCACTCTTAATAATTTGCTGAGCCGGATCGGCCTGGTAGGTGTCCCACCATTGAACGGTATAGGTTGTATTAGGTTGAAAGCCGGATAAGGTAACCGTAGCCGAAGCTTTGCTAATCGACACATTATCGACAACATTTTTCCAGGTATGATTTTTGTTTTGTACCCAAAAATGACCACAGCCGCGTGTAAGATCTTTCTGGCCCCAGGCCCGTAGTACGCTGTTGGATACAGAGGCCTGGATATCTTGATAGTGTCCGTTGTTTAGAGGAACATTCGTCATAAAATTAAGATACGGTTTGTAATGATATCCTAAATTAAATTTTTCGATGTGCTCTTTGCTATACCAGTATTGCTCATACATTCCGCCGGGGTTGACGCCCCCCCAGATATAATTGTGTAACCAGACGCCTGATGTATCCTTTACAACATCACCGCTAAATCCAGTTTCACCCCTGATAAGCGGTTTGTTGGCCCCTCCGGCTGTTTTAGCGCCATATTTTTCGCTGTAGTACCGGGTATCGTCTGCGATATCAACACTTGATTCGGAATAGGCATGCAAATCGGCATAATCAATGTAGGGATAATTGTTGTTGGCCCAAAATTCGTTTTGTGGAAAACTGTGCCAAAATGACGTAGAAACTAAATGGTCATCGGGTGCAAATTGGTGCATATATTTACCAAATTCATCAGCCATAGCATAGTGAGCACTATTCCAGGGATCACCTTCATTAAGTAGTTCCCAAGAATGGATACTGGTTGAATATCCCCAACGGGCTTGAAGATAGCGCCACCAGGCTTGTTGCAGCCAGCGACCTTTTGTTATTTGGCGTCCATTGCCATAAAACCATTGGTTGCCAAAACATTTTTCAGGTGGATCATTGCTGGGGTCCTGATCCCAACACAAAGCATTATAAGGAATGGAATTGCCCTCAAAATCGATCCGATTTGAAATCCATTCATTTTTTTCTAACGTGACTAACTTTAGATAAATATCACGGTTTTCGGCCAGTTCTAAGAATTTATCAAAGGCGTACGAATTGCGCTGATCAAAATACAGGTGTTGAGCCATCCACCCTTTCGAAATGATATTTGGCCCGTACTGGCCGTTTCCTAAATCTTCACGCAACTCTACCTGATCGATAAAAGCAACGTGGTTTGTTCCTTCAGCTTCGCTGCCTTGCTTTACATTTTCCAGAACCAAGTAGAGATAGGGTAAAAAATCGCTGTTACCCGTTTGAATATTGCCTTCTAGAATATCCCATTGGGCCTGGCCGGAGCTATTAACGGGTGACTCGACAGCATAGTCTGAAACAATAGTGCCGGTGCCGGGATCGGTGTAGCCATAAACATTGTCAGGCCAAGAACCTGAACCAAGCAGCCAGCCCCCTGTCTTCGCCACAAGTCCATAAGGAGAACCGTTAATGCGGGGGCCGGCTAATTTTTCGGGAAGAAGATAACGAATTGATAAATGATAGGTTGTATTTCTTTTGACAGCCGGTGATTGCTTCATAAAGCCCAGAAACATACCGGGATTGGAATTCCACACGAGCCTCATGGCGACTTCACTACCTGGATAAGTTACTTCATTCCGCAAGCTAGGATCCGGAATATATTGACCATGACGTTCCGGGAGTGGTGAGTTCCAGTAACTCCAGGCTGAGCTATAAATTCCCCAATGAGAAAGCCACGTACGAAAAAGTTGGAGACCGTCTGCATGGAGGGCTGTTAATTTTGGCTCGTTTGTAATTGTCGGATTGTTCCAGTCGGCCTGACCGTAGGTAAGGTTGTACCCTAATCCCATGAAGTGTTCGCCGTTTTCAAACTCAAAGTAACGCGAGTCTTTATCGCTTACGCGAACAAAACCCGGACTGTCAGAGGCTGCTACTGTAAAGCTTTGTATTGATGTTTCTGTTTGCCCATTTATATCTTGAGCGGTAAGTTTGTATTGCCAATCTCCGGTTTGATGAGGGGCAAAACGCACTTTCCAGACAAAGTTGTCCGTAGGATAAATCCAGTCTTTATTTCCCTTAATTTCATGATCGAAGTTTTGATAGTAGAAAGCCGGCTGCGAATAAACGGTTTGCCAGTTGTCTGGTGTAAAAAGCGCATTAACTGTAACCCCAACACCTGTTTCAATTCCAGCGGGAGGATTGCTATCATAAGGAAGCTGAAGGTTTTGGGCTGCTGTTGTGAGGTTAAATGTAACTTCAAACTTTTTGTAGCGGGGGACATTGTTGTTGGGATAATCCGTTACATTTGTTGTTATCGAATCGATTAAAGGAGCACTTGGGTTCGTTGAATTTGTCTGTTTAATAATTAAAGGCAAAAAAATGTTAGTACTTTGGGCGGGAACGGGTTGAGGCAAAAATATTAAAAGTATCAAAGCAACAAATAACTGAAGCAAGGCTAACTTTTTCCATTTCTCAAAATTTGTGTTGCGGTTCATGATACACCATTTATTATCAGAATACAGATCGCTTAGAAATTTTATTTTATACAGATGTTAAACAGCCTTTGAGCAGCACACACTCAACAAGAAAACCTTTTATCTCAACATATTGGTTTTCAGTTATTTGTTATCACAATTGGAAGATACGTCTTTTTGCCATTTACCAATACATTGACGCCTCGATTTTTCTCAATACCATCACCAGCTGCTACAACAGGGAATGTAAACCACAAACCGCCGGTTAATTCTCCTTCGTTATGTAGGTCAGTAACCGTTATCGTTGCTTGGCCGGGTGGAACAATACTCTGGGTGTTAAGACTAACCTGGACATCAGATGAAGGGCTGATACTATTTAGTGAAATTGTTTTTGTAAAGCCGCCGGTCGGCGTAATTTTCACATCAAAGCTGGCGGTGGCACCGGTATCTATCGCTCGTGTTGAAGGGGTAATATCTATTTTGAAGCCATAGCCCGGATTCATAAGGATAACTACTAAATTTTGAATGTAGAAGAGATCACCTGTTTCAAATGAAGGCGAGTCGATATACTTCATAAGTTGCGAAGCCGGTTCCTGAAGTATATAGGCCTTAGCTTGAAACATAGCCGGGTGGGTGTAAAGGTTATCACTACTAAATTCGCCTTGTGAGGATTCATACCGTGTGGCGACCCAGTAAGGAGCAACCCAGTTGTATTCATCAACGGCTGTCTCAACTTTAGAGAGAGCGTTATCGGCTAAATACTCACCCAATTCAGGGGTCATGTTCATAAAGTTTCTAGCGATATTAAAACTTCTTCTATAGATCTTTCCGCCACCGCCATTAAGTTTATCACCAACCCAGGGTTGATCTTTTCTAAAATCATTAGAGCGCAAGGAGAGAAGCCGGTTAAGTTCTGCCTGTACCGTTGCTCGCAATGAGGCATCACTGCCGGTTTTGTTGGCTAACTCTTGTAGTTTAAGAAATCCGGTATAGCCAGCAATATATGCATTATGTATCCAGGGGGAGTCATGCAGGGTTTCATTATCTGGAGCAGCGGTTTGCAGTTTGCTTTTTGCACTGTTATAAATGCTGTCAAGTTTAGCCTGATCATTGGAATAAAATGTATCAGCATAGAGCCACATGGCGTAAATATTGTGCTGAGGATAGCTCCAGGGCCAGCCATTGCCTACGGACGTACTGGCTTTATGGCCTTGAATATCCAAAGCGACCTCTGCCGGGAGAGGCATCCAGGCTCTGGGTTTGAGTTGTCCAAATGCATCAACATTATTTAGATCATACGCCGTAGGGTTATCAACCCAAAAACCGGTTCTGGCATACATGGTATTTTCAAAATATCTTCTGTAATGTTGTTTTATGTATTTCTCCAGGCTAGGTTTAAGGCTTTCGGAGACGTAGGGATAAGCTTGGGTTAAGGTATACAGGGTATCTCCCGGATTTTCAAAATAATTAATCAACTCTTTGTAGGCACGAGTGCCGTTGTAGTAACCCGGAGTAAGATGCCCTGTTTGGATCATTTTAGAAATTTCTTGATCAAGTTTGGCCTGAATATCATCGACGTTGAGTACAGGGGGTAAGTTTTGATCAGGAGCATTGATTTTGAGTAGCGGTTTAGCAATATTGGGGTATTCTTGTTTAATATTGGCCTCATATTGCTGAGGGGTTTCGCTTTGGGTCATTTGTCTAAGCGCGGTAGCGTTGGGGCCTAAAGCAATAATGGCATTGCTGCGATGAACAAACAGCCTTCCTTTATAAGGAATTATAGGGTTTTGAACCGTGTGATTGTGATAAATGCCATTCATTGTGCCATAGCTGCCATAGAGCCGAGGCAATCCCTCCCACATACTTGCTCCCCACCACATTTCGTCATAACCGGGAGCAAGCGATTTTTGGTAGGATTGAATATCATTCCAATCTAATTTTATCGACTCGAGTGTTCTATTGTAATCCCAGAAAGTACCACTTGCTTCTGTATCTAAATTTGTCCAGACCCCTAATCTATCGCAGCATAAATTTTCGTACAGTATTTTCCCCCCGGCTGAATTGGCAAAGGGTTCGTCGATAGCATGGCTACTGCCAATGGGATGAATATAAGGTGTACCCCACTGCCAGCCGGTTAATTTTGCCCTAGAAATACCCCAGCCCGAACTATATTCATCGAAATTTTGAGCATATAAAACATCGCTTGTATGACCGTTGATACCTTGGGGGATCACCAGAGGTGGATATCGATTGCCTGATTTTGTGCCGGCAAACATAAAGGGAGCATACTCAGGCCGGCTATCATTATCAGAGTCAAATGTGAACTCTGTTCCGTCTGAGGTATTCAAAACGATAACGCCGCGTCGCCAGGGTTTATTCGTGGACTGATTAACCGTTGTCTGGCCATTATCTTCTAAGTATGTTGTAACTTTTGAGGCATTTATTACCTTCTTGCCATTGCCCCAACCCCATTGAATACCGGTAGTGTCAGCAGCGCTGCCAGAGTTGAATTCGGGACCTAATTTGGCTCCATTGGCTTCGCCTTGATGAAACACATCGTCACGTTGTAATGTTTTAATAACATCCGCGCCATATTGGAAGTTATACATTTTGGCGTAGTAAGGGTCGCTTTGGCTAACAACATCTTTAGGGCTGTAAGTTCCGGGGTCACCCCCTTCTACGTAAGGCAGAGCACTGGAAAAAATTACATAATTGCCGTAAACAACCGGCCACCAGGATTGATAGCCATCACCGGGCATCTTGCTTGACTTCCACAAGAGTGAGCCGCTGTTAACATCAAGGGCATAGCCGTAATTATTATTAGAAGCAAAAAAGACCTTACCATCTTTATAGGCGGCTGAATACAAAATAGGGCCTAATGGCTGGGCTGAGTTTGAGGGATACTGCCAACTTAAGCTGCCGTTATCTTTGTTAAGGGCATAAAAGTACCCGTCTCGGCTGCCCATCAACACTTTTCCATTGATAACTAACGGATTGGTGCTAAAACCGCCTTTGGCTCCTTCAAAAGTCCAAATCAGACTACCTGTATCGGCATTAAGGGCATAAACCCGTTTATCAAAGCTGCCGACATAAACAACTCCATCGAATACGGTAGGTGAGTGGCCCAGCGGCATTTCCGTATCAAAGCGCCACACTTCATTGCCGGTAGCGGCATCAAGCGCATAAAGACCACGCGCTGTAGAGACATATACTTTATCTCTGGCGGTAATAAGTTGCACATGCTGGCCAATATAGGCTTCTATGGGGCGATACCATTGAACACCGAAATTACTGGAAGCTTTAGGATCGACGCCTTCTGCCACCCAAGAAGTACGTTGAGCATTGGCACCCGCCATCGACCAGCTTGTAGCTTCATCTGATGCCGTCGGAACGGCAAGGGTAAGCGAGTGAGATTCATTTGTAGAAGAACGTTTAGGAGATGACGCCTGTACATCATTGACATTTATCATCAAAGTTATGGGGCTTACAAGTAGATTTACTATTACAAATAAACTAAAAAAAAGCTGCTTGTACATGGACTACTTCTCCATTAGAAAGGGTATCCGAGGTTTTGGAAAATCATATAAAAACGATAGGGAAGAGAATATTTTTAGATTAAGCTTTAGGTCTAATTCCTCAGTTGCAATAAACCTATAACTCTACAAAATAGTATAAGATGTTAGTTGGGGGTTGTGAAGCGTACAATATTCGGGTTTAGATAAAAATATTGTATGGTAAGAAGTTAGTAAATAGGGTTGATTACGTAGAAAATACGGTACGTCTGTAAAATAAAAAGCTTTATGACCGTATGAAGCTAAAATTTAATATTTATTAAGGGGTTAACTTCTAACTTTTTTCTAACTCAAATCCTACACCATTATTATAAAAAAACTCTATACTCCTAAACGTAAATCCGTTATATCAATGCCTCTTATGTGAACCCTAGAGTACAAAAAATTTATTGGCTAGGGTAAGGGTACAAACTTTGATGCGTAGCATTACCGCCCGAATTACCAAATACGATAAAAACTATCAATACTTTCTTCTAATAGGTATTACTCTACTAGCCGGTGCCTTGAGGTTTTATAAACTTGGCGAGTGGAGCTTTTGGGTTGATGAAGTTATTACTATAAATAACGCATCAACAAAATTTGGTAACGGTTTTTTGCCTAACCAGCTTGTTCCACTTTCGCTTATGCTGATAGCCCCAACCTTAAATATATTAGGTGTAAGTGAGTGGAGCGCTCGGCTTATTCCAACTTTAATTGGAACTATTTCTATCCCTATTCTCTACTTTCCCATTCGTAGAATTTTTAATCCCACGACGGCTTTAGCAACAGTTCTTCTGTTAGCAGTTTCACCCTGGCATATTTTTTGGTCACAAAATGCCCGTTATGTCTCAACATTGATCTTATTTTTTACACTTGCGCTTCTGTTTTTCTACATTGGGCTAGAAGAAGATCGACCTTGGCTCTTGGGTTTATCACTTGTATTTATAGGACTCGCAGCCTGGGAACGGTTGTTTGCCCTCTCTTTTGTTGCCATAATATTATTTTACATTATTGCTATCAAGCTATTGCCATTTGAACAACCACCAGGGTTACGATTGCGCTATTTTGGATGGATTATCCCTGTCGGCATTGTGATAACTCTATTGGTGGCGGCAACCCTGCTGATGAATCCCGGTTTATGGGCAGAAAGATTTTTCTGGGCTAAAAATTCAGATCCTATGGCGCTTGGTAAAGAGTTTACAAAACTTATAACATTACCCATAATTTGTATCGGAGGCTTGGCCACGCTTTATCTGCTCAGCCAAAAACATCGCGCTTCTCTTTTATTGGGCGCAGCCGCCATCATTCCTATATTTGTAATAATGGTTTTCTCATTATTTCAATTAGTTGATATTCGTTATGCCGTAGTATCACTGACAAGCTGGTTTATTTTGGCAGGGTTAGCAATTAGCGAACTCTCGCGTGAGCGTTCAAAAGCTGTGGCTATTCTTACTGTTGGCGTTTTGCTTATTTTAATGCTGGCTCCCTTAGAAAAAGATAGAGCTTATTACCAGCATGAACATGGTAACCGTGCAGATTGGCGCAGCGCCTTAGCTTACATTGTTGAACGAAGGCAACCGGGCGAATTAGTAGTAACGATGAAGCCGCCGCTTTATACCTACTACATGCATGAGGATGCCGTTGATCGTGAAACTATCTCTTCAGAATTTATTGAAAAACAACAGACAAAAACCTGGTTTATAGTGTATGACCAGCCTCTTCTCCGACCTGATTTACATGAGTGGATATTTGCTAATGCTCAGCTCGTTCATCAAACTTACGGGCTTAAAATTTATCTATATCCTCCGGTTAATACATACGTCTCGGAAAAGAAGTAGTTGCCAAATTTAAGAATATTTAGAGAACTCTTTTAAGAGCACGTCCTAAATGTTAACAAAAAGACACTTTTATTTAAGCATCTTCATAAGCCTTTTAATAGTAAGCTCCACAGGTAATCTGGCCTTTGCTCAAGAGCCTAACAAGTGGGCTATATCGGTAAATATACCTAATTACAGTGATAATGGTAGCCCGCCCACTTTAATTGCTGATCAAAATCAAACTGTACACGTTTTTTATGGGGATACATTCGACGGTGCAAGTGTAGTTATGTATCGCCAATGGACACTTGAAAACGGTTGGACTAAACCTCTAGATATATACATTGGCACTATAAGTATTACAGGTTTGTTAGTAGACGAAAACAACACGCTGCACATGACCTTTTTTAAGGGTACTGAGGTAGATGGGAATATATATTACATGTCCGGCGATTTGGCTGGACTAGCCCAAGGTCAAGGTGCCCGTGTATGGTCTACTCCCCAGTTAATTGCAGGAAATGCCGGTCCGTTTGGTCATGGAGCCAGTACTATTGACAAACAGGGAAATATTTACAGCCTCTATGGAGGACGTGAAGATGGAAATGGACTGTACTCTATTTACTCTACTGACTATGGTAAAAACTGGTCTACACCAGAAACTGTTTTTTTAACCTATAGTGATGAAGCATGGCCTACAGTTCCAAATGTGATCTCTGACTCTAATGGTAATGTGCATGCGGTGTGGAGTGTTTGGAGTACGGCCGGGGTAGGTGAAGAAATTCTCTATGCCAGCATGGATGCGGACACTAAACAATGGAGTACGCCTATACAACTTGCCAAAAGAGATGAGGGCGATTACGAAGCCGACTGGCCATCTATCGTTGAGCATAACGGCGAGCTAATAGTCATCTATCAGGATGACTTTCCTGCCACAAAATTTATGCGGCGCTCCAGAGACAACGGCTTGACCTGGTCAAATCCTGTTCGCCCTTGGGATCATATAGGGGAATATGGCGCGCCCGTCTTTCTAAAAGATGGAGATGACACCTTACATATCATTCTGGGTAATCGTCTTAATGATCTTTCTCACGGTATGTGGCATGGGGTATGGTTAGAAGATGGATGGTCTCAACTAGAACCGATTGTTACTGGCCCAAAAACAAATCAATTCGACCCAACCAGGCCATCTGCTGTCATTGTCCAAGGAAATGTATTACTCGCCACCTGGGATATGGACTCAGCCAAACCGGATAATGGTATATGGTACTCTTACACAACATTAGATGCAACAGAGCTATCTTTGAAACCTTTGCCAACATTAGCCCCACCTACGGCTATACCCACAGTTGCCGCTACGGAGGAACCTGCTACACCTACTCCAGTTCGTCAAGCTGTAGATCTATCCCAAATAAAGGAACCATCAAGTAATTCATATTCTAATAATCCATCGTTCCCATTAAGCCTAAGTTTAATACCTGTTGCACTTATTTTGGCAATAGTATTCGTTGTAATTCGCTTAAATCATCGCTAAATAAAGAGGTAAAACATGCAATCCGCACTTGGAATAAAAACACTATACAATCATCGCGATCTACTGATAGCATGGACAGTGCGTACCATCAAAGCCAGATATCAACAGTCGGTACTTGGTGGTTTGTGGGCTATATTACAACCTGTGGCTACGGCTACTATTTTTACAATCATATTTACAGTTTTTATCCCGATAGATACCGGTAGTGTACCTTACATACTTTTTGTCTATACAGCTATGGTAGCCTGGACATTCTTCGCAACATCTCTAGTCGATATGGTAGAGTCGCTTACTATCAATATGAATTTAGTGTCAAAGATATATTTTCCACGAGAAGTTCTGCCTATAGCGGCTCTATTGGCACGGCTGCTTGATTTTCTCATTGCGTCCTTAGTATTATTTATAATGATGGTCTATTTTCAAGTTCCTCTATTTAAGGTTAATTGGATTTTCTTGCCAGCCATCATTGTTGTACAGCTTACGTTGGCTTTAGGGCTAGGCTTTTTCGGTGCAGCCCTCAATGTATTTTATCGAGACGTAAAACACTTGGTTGCACTTGGATTGCAACTCTGGCTTTATGCCACACCTATTATCTACCCAACAACCCGAGTACCCGAACGGTTTCACCCTTTCTATTTTCTCAACCCTATGGCAGGCATAATCGAATCGTATCGAGACGTACTTGTTCGACCCGAGATGACCACGCTGGGAACATATACCATTAACGGAATGCAAATCCCGTATCTTCTACCCTCAGCTATCATCGCTTCGGTGATACTGATTGCCGGTTACTGGTTTTTCAAGAAAGCGGAATTTCAATTTGCGGACATCGTTTAACTGAAGGGAAATTATGACTTACTCTATTGAATTTAGCAACGTATCTAAACGATATCGAATTGGTAGCAACTTATCCAGCTTAAGAGATTTACTTGGTGCTCGCAAAGAAGCAAAAAATGCCAAGTATCACTGGGCCGTAAAAGATGTTGACTTTGCCTTAAAACCGGGTGAGTCCCTGGGCATTATTGGGCCAAACGGAGCAGGTAAAACAACTATCCTAAAACTCTTATCTAGAGTTACGCAACCCACTGATGGATATATTAAAGTCAACGGACGCTACTCAGCGCTCATAGAATTGGGAGCCGGTTTTCATCCCGACTTAACCGGACGAGAAAATGTTTTTCTAAACGGTACAATTTTGGGGATGAGTCGCAAGGAAATAAAAAAGCGGTACGACCAAATTGTTGAATTTTCCGGCATTGCTCCATTTATCGATACGCCGGTTAAACGCTACTCGTCCGGGATGTATGCCCGGTTAGGGTTTGCCATTGCCGCCCATATTGATCCAGAAGTGTTGATTGTTGATGAAGTTTTAGCCGTGGGTGATTATGCATTTCAAATGAAATGTTATAACCGGATGGATGAACTGCGTGCCAATGGAACATCGCTCATATTTGTTTCGCACAATATGGAAGTTGTTCGTCGCGTGTGTGATCGTGGCATGGTTATGTATCGCGGCCAAAATATTTTCCAAGGGGCGGCAGCAGAAGCCGTTATTGCTTATTCAGATGCATTACGCCAGGCAGCTCGCGAAAGTAATAGCACTGCTCCCAAAGAAGATGGTATGTCACAACGCGCAATGACTTTTGATGCCGAAGTAAAAACTGTAACCCTCCTTAATGAAGGCGGGAAAGCAGTTACGGTTTTAGACTCAGGTACAAAAGCCACGCTGGCTGTTGATTATCAGTTTAATAAAGATGTAAAAAATCCAATTTTTGCATTCACAATTCGTACCGAAGATGGCCGTATTGTTTACGACAATACAACCCAATGGATGAAAATTAAAACGCCGGACTTTTACAGCGGGCAACATTGCCGCGTAGAGTATACATTTGATGTCGCTTTATTAGAAGGCTCTTATGAATTAGGTGTTGACGTTGCCGCCGGCGATTTAAGTACCTACTATGATCGCTTAGAACGTGCTTTAGGCTTTTGGGTTAAAAGTAGTGGCGGGGCAAAAGGTCTGGCTAATTTAGAAGCAAAAGTAGCTTTCAAAGAATTAGCTTCTAATGGAGTAACCGTGTGAAAGCACAAACAGTTAGCGTCATCATTCCAGCCTATAATCAAGGTGATTATTTGGCGGAAGCGATAGAGAGCGTGCTAACACAAACGTATCCTCATTTTGAAATCGTAGTTGTAGACGATGGCTCAACCGATAACACGGCAGAGGTGGCGCAAAGCTATTCCGATCCACGCGTACGCTACATCTACCGAGAGAATGGTGGATTATCCGCTGCCCGTAACACCGGTTTGGAACACGCTTCTGGTGAGCTAATAACTTTTTTAGACTCAGACGATCTTTTTCTACCTGAGAAACTGTCTGTTTTAATCACTGCAATGGACAACAACCCGGCAGTTGGGTTAGCCGCCGGACAAGCTATTATGATCGACGATCAGAGTCGGCGACTCGATAAAATGATCGACTCACCACTGCCAGAAAACCAAGCCCAACTTTTACTGGGCAATCCTATCCATGTAGGAAGCGTTGTGGTTAAACGAGAGTGGCTGGCCCAAGTTGAGCCATTTGATGAAAGTTTTCGGGCTTGTGAAGATTGGGATATGTGGATTCGCCTGGCCAAAGCCGGGTGCCAAATGTGTTGGTTGCCGGTACCTGTTTCACTCTATCGCGTTCATGCAGCCCAAATGACACGGGGAGCCGAACGCATGCGTACGGCTATGTTAGCTACTTTAGATAAAACTTTTAGTGACTCACATTTGCCCGGCGAATGGTATGCGTTAAAAAACACGGCTTATGCGGCTGTTTATGTTAGAGCTGCGGCTCGTGCCTTTCATGCAAATGAACTTATCAACGGAAAATCCGATCTTGATAAAGCTATACAGCTAGATCCAACTTTACTTGACAATCATGCCGATAAACTAAGTACACAGTTAGCCGGTTGGGCAGATGCTCCGATGGTGAGTGACTCATTGGCCTATCTAGAACGTGTATTTGACAATTTACCGGATAGCCTGGCCGTATTACGTCAAAAGAAAAGACACTATTTAGGCCAAATGGCAATGCAAAAAGCATTTGAGCATTATCGTCAAGGTGATCTGGCAGCAGCAAGATTTTTTGTACGGCGGGCATTTCGATATCAACCCGGATGGATAAAAAACCGGGGTGCTTTATCGATATTCGCTCGATCCCACTTTAGCCCATCTTAATTTAGTCCACCACGCTTAACAGGTTGGACAATAGCGTAGCAAAATTGCCAAACAAAAATTAATTATTGGCTATCAATAATAATCTGTTAGTGGGGCCACCAGGGATGCTTTTAGCTACCCTCTCAAGTAAATACTATCTCAATCTCGTGACAGATAACCCGCTAATGAGCATCAAAAAATGAGTTTCAACTTCCAACTGAACTGTAATTTGTTCATAACTATTCAGTTGAGGTTGACAGGAGAATCAAGATATGTCTAAAAAAATTCTAGTAGTTGGTGGAACCGGCTTTATAGGCAGTCACTTAGTATCTCAATTAATTAAAGATAATTATCAGGTCAGGGTACTTAGTCGTAAAGCTCCTGTAAGTACTAATCACACTTTTGAAAATGTAGAATATTTATCAGGCAGTTTCTTGGCCCTAGACTGCGTGAAAAAAGCGCTAACGGATATTGATATCGTTTATCATTTGGCAGTAACCACCACTCCAGGCTCATCGAATGATCAAATTCTGTATGATGCGCAAACAAATTTAATGGGTAGCTTGAACTTAATTCAGGTATCTGCCGAAGCTAATGTTAGTCGGTTTATCTTTGTTTCCTCCGGTGGCTCCGTATACGGGCCAACTAAGGCTGAGCTTATTTCAGAAACCACTCCAACTAATCCCATTTCTGCTCACGGTGTTAGCAAACTGGCTATTGAAAAATATTTAGAAATTTATAGACGTCAATTTGGACTTGACTATCGCATTGCTCGCGCAGGCAATCCTTACGGTGAAAGACAAAACATAGAAAAGGGGCAAGGTTTCATTGCTTATGCAATGCAGCAAATAGCTCAAAACAAAGAAATTACTGTGTGGGGTGATGGGAGTGTCGTACGTGACTTCTTTTATGTAGAAGATTTAGTTGATGCCTTACGATTAATGCTTGATGATGAAGAGAGCCACAAAACTTATAATGTCGGTAGCGGACAAGGTTTATCGCTTAATGAAATTATCGAGTCTCTTCGCGAAATAACCCATCAACAGATTCCTGTAACTTATCAAGAAGGCCGCCCTGCAGATGTCCCTTATAATGCTTTAGACATTAGTCGAATATCTTCAACTTTAGGCTGGACACCAAAAATCTCTTTAACTACGGGTCTAGCCAGGTGCTGGTCGACGCTAAAAACGCCTTCTGACGTAATAAATATAGCCGAAAATTAAGCCCTATTCTACAAATACAAGTATCTTAACTGAGAGAAAAATGAAATTAGGAATAGCAAATCACGAAACCTGGATCTTTATAGAAGACATCTGCGCATATTTATCAACTAAATACGAGACTAAGATATTTGAACGGGCGACCTGGTCACTGCCGATTATGCAGCCTAAAATGTCTCATTACATGCTGAGAAAAAGCTTAAATGAATTTATCCATAGTTGTGATGTAGTTCTATTTGAATGGGCCAGTGAGCTTTTGGTAGAAGCATCTTCGATGAAAACACCCCAGGCAGCTTCATTGGTTGTTCGTTTGCATCGCTATGAGATGTTTCAGTGGACACATAGAATTAACTGGGAAAATGTTAGTTATGTAATTTTAGATACCCACGCTATGCGCAAAAAATTACTAGAGCGAACCGATTTACCTCCCGAGCGAGCACTCGTTTTGCCCAATGCTGTTCCTCTTTATAAAACGAATTCATCACATCGGCCTTTTAAGGGCAATATAGGTGTTTTAAGTACGTTAATCCCGCGAAAGCGAATTTACGAATTCATTTTAGGCTTTTACGCCCTCCAAAAACAGGAACCTGATTTGATGTTACACATCGGCGGAAATACTCAGCCCAGCTTCCAAGCGTATTATGAAGCTTTACACGATTTGATTGAAAAATTGGGTATTCAAGACAAAGTTAAATTTTATGGTCGCGTTGATGAACGTTGGGATTGGTACCAGAAAATGGATGTTTTCGTATCCTATAGTTACTCTGAGGGTATGCCAGTCGCGCCGATAGAGGCTATAGCCAGTGGATGCTATTGTCTGTCACACTGGTGGGCCGGAGCAGAAGAAATATTTCCAGAAGATCAGTTATTTATCACTGAAGATGAATTTGTAGAAAAAATGTTGTCTTATATTCGCACTACAGATGAAGAGCGCGAAAAAATAAGTCAGCCTCTTCGAGATTTTGTACTTAATAATTGTAATTTAAGTCTGGTCAGTGAAGCCATTGAAGACGTACTTATAAAAGCTTATAAAGAAAGAACTGATGAAAAGGTTGAAACACAACACAAATAGGAATACCCTTCAGGGAACTATTTGTACAAAATGAGTGTAAAGAGATCTTATTACCATTCTTCTAACATGCACATCTAAAAGGAGTTTACCTCGTGAAAATTAGCATTTTTGGTCTTGGTTATGTTGGCTGTGTTACCGCAGCTTGTTTAGCCCGTGATGGGCATACTGTTTTGGGGGTTGATGTAAATCCCTTGAAAGTTGATTTAGTTGGCTCAGGCCGATCTCCGCTTGTTGAACCCGGCCTGGAAGAAATGATGAAAGCCTCTGTTGCTTCCGGCAACTTAAAAGCCACACTCGATAGTCACGCGGCTATCCAGGAAAGCGATGTTAGCTTAGTTTGTGTAGGCACACCCAGCCATGAAAATGGCAATCTTGAGTTGAGCTATGTCAAAAATGTTTGTGGCGAAATTGGTAAAGCTCTGGCCGAAAAACAAGCCTATCACGTTGTTGTTATCCGCAGCACGGTTTTACCCGGTACTGTAGAAGAATGCCTCATCCCCATTCTAGAGCAAGAATCAGGGTTGAAAGCCGGTGTTGATTTTGGTGTCTGTATGAACCCCGAATTTTTAAGAGAAAGTACAGCCATAGAAGATTATTTCAACCCGAGCTTTATTGTTATCGGTCAAATTGATGAACGCAGTGGAGATGTAGTTCACGAATTATACAAAAACTTAGAAGCTCCATCGTTCAAGACACCTATCCGCACAGCAGAGATGATCAAATACTCTTGCAACGCCTTCCATGCTCTAAAAATCACCTTTGCTAATGAAATTGGCAATCTTTGTAAAGCCCACAGCATTGATGGTCAAGAAGTTATGCACATCTTTGGCCATGATCAACAACTCAATATTTCAACAACCTATTTGAAACCGGGGTATGCCTTTGGCGGATCTTGTCTGCCTAAAGATGTACGCGCTTTGGTTTATCGCGCTAAAGAGCGAGATGTAGAATCTTCTCTCCTGCGCTCAATTTTATCCAGCAACCAAAACCAGATCGATCTGGGCATTAAAATGGTAGAAAGAACAAAGCGCAAAAAAGTGGGTATCCTGGGGCTAAGTTTCAAACCCAGTACAGATGACCTACGTGAAAGCCCGGCTATTGCTCTTGTAGAGACACTGGTAGGTAAAGGGTATCAAGTTCAAATTTTTGACGAAAACGTTCAACTTTCTCGCTTGATCGGGGCAAACAAGTCGTTTATTGAAAAAGAGCTGCCTCATATTGCTTCGTTAATGAGTGACTCATTAGAAGAATTGGTAGCTGAAGCAGAAGTTGTCGTTATTACCCACGGCAGCAAAACCTTCAAGGAAGTCCCTAACATGATCACAGAAGAGCAAACGTTAATCGACCTGGTAGGGATTGCCAAAAACAATAAAGACATGCAAGGCCATTATGAAGGTATTTGCTGGTAACTATAAGGATTTTGCAGTAATGACTAACCACCGTGTTCGCTATATAAAATTTCGCTATGGACATCACTCTCCTCACTCAGGATATTCCCGCCTGGCTGAATTTGGAGCACCGGCCTATAACGGGGAAATTTTTACAGTAACAAAGCCACTTCCCAAAAGCATTATTCGCGAACGGCTCTTGTGGCGGCTGGCGGCTGGTACGCCTGGCTATGATCGGACTTCAATGGCAGCCGAACTTAAGGTTGCCTGGAATATCCTAAAAGAAAAAGGGTTCACTTATCACTTTTTATATGGCGAAACCACCTACCACTACATTGGAAAGATGAACAATGTCAGACAAAATCATATCGTAGCCACGTTCCATCTACCTCCGGTTACACTCAAGGAGTTGGTTCAGATTGATTGGCATTTGCCACAACTGTCTGCCATTGTTTGTGTAGGGTCAAACCAACAAGAGTTTTTTACAAAATTTCTTGATCGTGAGCGTATATTTTTTGTTCCATTAGGAGTTGATACTGATTACTTTACTCCTCCAGCCTCATTTGAGGATAGAGATCCGGATCTATGTCTGTTTGTAGGAGGCAATTATCGTGATTTTCCTACATTCAGAGGGTTAGTTGAACTGGTGTCTTATCAACGCCCGCAAACTAAATTTGTGGCGGTAACTTCACCGAAGAACTATGAGCTTATTGGCTCGCACCCTAACCTGACTCTTCGGTCTGGCATTCCGGAAGATGAATTTCGTGAGCTGTACCAATCAGCATCACTTATGGTTATGCCTCTTAGCGAAGCCACAGCAAATAATGCTATTTTAGAATGCCTGGCTTGTGGGTTGCCGATGGTTGTGTCTGATGTAGGTGCTATTCGCGACTATGTTGATCCCGGGAGTGCTGTATTTACCAAACCGGGTAACGCTCGATGCATGTCAGATACAATTTTAAGCCTTCTGGAAAGTCCAAAAGATAGACAAAGAATGTCTGAACAAGCCAGAGTTCAAGCCTTAAAGTTCTCCTGGCCTAACGTAATCAAACAACTCAATGCTGTGTATGATGTAGCAAACAATTAAGTGTACCTTAGCCACGGATGTTTGTTACACATCCTATGAATATAAACAAGTAGCTACAAGGTTTCCTCAATGAATAACTCTTCATTAAAACAAGATGTTCAGATAGCTGAGGCCACGCTTGAACAAAAAATGCCGAAAGTAAGCATTGTTACGCCGAATTATAATCACGCCCAATATGTGGGTGATGCTATTCGTAGTGTTTTGGCTCAAGATTATCAGGATTTTGAAATGTTAGTCATCGATGATGGCTCAACCGATAATAGCCGAGAAGTAGTTACTCAGTTCACCGATGACCGTATAAAGTATATCTGGCAGAAGAATCAAGGATTATCAGCCGCCCGAAATACAGGCATAAAAATAGCTAAAGGCGAAATGATAGCCCTACTAGATGCCGATGATATGTACGAAACCAATTTTCTTAGTACCCTTGTTTCTATATTAGAAGCAAATCCAAATCTTGATGGCGTTTATTGTGGTTACCAATTTGTTGATCATTTAAACCAACCGCTTTTTCAACGAGAAGCCAGATCAATCGGTCCGGATCAACTTTATACATATTTAATTGATGGCAATTTTCTAGTACCGGAGTCTATGTTGGCTTATCGTTACTGTTACCATGCGGTTGGCCCTTATGATGAAACGCTTAGAGCTTGTGAAGATTGGGATATATGGCTCAAAATAACCCACAAATACCAGATTGGCGGTACCAACAGGATTCTAACTCGACACCGTGTTTTACCTGGCAGCATGTCAACTGACCCTATTAGGATGTTAAATAACCGCCTGACTGTTATTACAAAACACTTTGGCCCAGAACCCTCCCAGATAACGACTGATACTTCTCGCCAGGGACATATTTATGCGCAAGCCTATCTAGCGACGGCAATCGAGTACCTCCAGTACCAAGATCTCAACCAGGCTTATGACTGCTTATATAAAGCCGTAGTACTTTCTCCTGATTTATTAAAAAATCCCGGAACTTTTTATGAATTAGGCTTTGGCGATCAACCAAAAGGGTCACGAGGTAACTTTGCAACATTAAATTTATCTAGAAATGCTTCTATTTTAATAGATATGCTCGATAAATTATTTAAAGATAGCCACCTTGCGCCCACTCTACAAGAACAAAAACGCGAAATTTACGGCACCATGTATTTGGTGTTAGGTATCTTAAGCCATCGTAAGCAGGATTTTTCAAAAGCAAGAAGTTACCTGCTCAAATCAATCATGCTAAATCCCTCTCAGGTATTTAACCATCAGCTTGTTAGAACCTTTATAAAATCGCTACCGGGTGTTCACTCTATAGTGAATCTCTTTAAGAAAACTGATTAAACGAATCAACTACTTTGTATTAATAATGTAAGAATTGCCCCAGTATTTGGCAATATAACAAGTGGCAACAATTCAATAGGGGTGTAATAATGCTGTGATAGCAGAAAGCACACTCTATTTGTGCAAAAAGTAAATGAGCCTCTTCGTTAAATTGGGTATAGTTTATATTTCTGGTACTACTGTTCATAAATAGACTGAGGCTGTAGAAATATGTTATTTAATAGTCCTGAATATTTCGTTTTCTTAGCTATAGTTCTGTTACTCTACTACTCATTTAAGCAGCGATTTCAAAACTATATGCTACTTGTGGCCAGCTACATCTTTTATGGGCTATGGGACTACCGTTTTCTATCGTTGATCTTTATTTCAACAGCTGTCGATTATTTTGTTGCACGTCTCATGCAACAAGCAAACCCTCACAAAAAACGTATACTGCTTCTCATCAGCATGTGTACGAACCTTGGTATTTTGGGCTTTTTCAAGTACTTCAACTTTTTCATCGATAACGCCGAACGCTTGCTTACAACGTTTGGCTTTCAGGCCAATATACCGGTGCTCTACATTGTTTTACCAGTTGGTATCTCCTTTTATACATTTCAAACAATGGCCTACACCATTGATGTATACCGCGGCAAGATGAACCCGGTAACTGATATTGTTGATTTTGCACTATACGTTTGTTATTTTCCCCAATTGGTGGCAGGACCAATTGAGAGAGCCCAAAATCTTATCCCCGCTTTACAGTCCAAACGTGTTGTAACAACCGATATGTTCGTTAGCGGGTTTACCCTCATTTTAATTGGATTGTTTCGCAAGGTGGTAATTGCAGATGCCCTGGGGCCTCAAATAGACCCTATTTTCGCATCACCAGACAATTACTCTTCTCCAGAAGTGATGAAGGCCATCTACTTATTTGCTTTACAAATTTATTGTGATTTTGCCGGTTATACGGATATCGCCAGAGGAAGTAGCCGCTTGCTAGGAATTGAACTTATGAGAAATTTCGAGCAACCTTATTTCTCGGCAAACATCACCGAATTTTGGCGGCGATGGCACATCTCACTATCAACCTGGCTAAGAGATTATCTTTACGTTCCTCTGGGAGGCAATCGATCCGGTCTATTTTATACCTACCGTAACTTGATGATAACGATGCTGCTGGGAGGCTTATGGCATGGAGCGGCCTGGTCATTTGTTGTATGGGGTGGTTTACACGGTCTATATTTAATTGGCCATAGACTGCTGACGCAAAACCAAAAATTTACCGAAAAATCCCCCACCGATTGGGATTGGCAGCGTGTGGTAGGGGTAGTGGTTACTTTCCACTTAGTTTTGTTAACCTGGGTATTCTTTCGAGCACCTGGCTTCAGAGCAAGCATCAACTTTTTGGAACAGATTTTTTCTTTTCAACACATGGAAACATGGACAACCGTTTTACCGGCTGTGATCATACCGTGGGCCTTAATCTTATTTATCGACATTCCACAGTTTGTTACCGGCCGTCACGTGGTACTACTACGCTGGCCTCAATTAGTTCGCAATGTAGCCGTTGCCATTATGTTATTCTTAATTCTTCTAGGAGTTGGAAATCGTGCGCCATTCATCTATTTTCAATTTTGAAACCTACCAAGGTCGGTTCCCTCTCTCCTATTGGCCTATTATCCTCATAGGATTAATTGTGAGTGCCGAACTTATACTGCGGCTTCCAATAGTTACAGAGCACCTACCAGCCCCTGAGCCAACTTTATGGCATGCGGAGCTTATTCAATCTAAAATTGATTATCTGCAAGCTGTTGATGAGAAACAAGCCATCGATGTTTTATTTATGGGCAATTCAACAACGCAGGCTGGTGTTAATCCGAAAATCTTCGATAAAATTCGGGGCAACGCGACTGAGGTAGAGCCAAATGCATTCAATGCCTCGATAGAAGGGTTAACCCCTTTTGGTAACCTTATGTTCCTTCAAATTTATTTACGCTACAGCCATCCGCAAACTATTATTTATGGTATAACACCACAAGACCTCAATAGTAACAGCCCGTGGGCAAAAGACGTTACCGATCGGGTAAAACATTCGCCCATGGCTCTGGCTGAGGCTCGGTGGGGAATAAAAGGTGAAATAATAGCTAAAGCTCTCGACTACTCTAGCTTATATCGTTACCGTTTTGTGCTGCATCGTATGCTGTTACGGGGAGGGGTGCTTCCACCCTTGCCTCAGGTGCATTTCGATGACAAAGGGTATAACTCGCTCAGTCGGCGGCTTTCTGATATTCCTCAAACTGATCGGGGCATATTCTATGGACGAGCCGGTGTGCTAAATTACTTAACAACCGGCGAACAACAGGAAGCCTTACGAGAATTCATTGAATATTGCCGAAAAAATGACATTGACTTAATTTTTGTTAACATGCCGCTGGCCGATGATTATTATAATAACTTCGATACGCCCCAAGATTACGAAACTTACTTATCGACCCTCACTCAAATTTCTGACGAATATAAAATCCCACTTTGGGATATGGAAAACCTGCCGTCATCTGATCGGTTCAATGATACAGAATTTGCCGATTTCAATCATTTAAATAAATATGGTGCAGAGAAGTTATCCATACTATTGGCCAAACAGTATATTCAACAATCAATCGCTGGCTCTGCCTTTGGCTTAGAATAGCAATCCAAAAAGTAGCATTTACTCTAGGTTGTTAATTATTCCGAATATAAATTACATATAGGATAAAAATTATGCGTGTCTTATTCATCTCCGCTTTCTATCCCCCTCAAGTAGTTGGGGGCTGGGAACAACTTGTCCATGATATCAACGAACGATTAAAAAATAGAGGGCATATAACCCATGTACTGACCAGCACTTATGGGGTAGATGAGCCAAAAAGGGAAGAAGGTGTTGATCGTTTATTGACGTTAGAAAGTGACCTGAATCATTACCAACCCACCCAATTTGTTGGACACAAACGTCGCCTGGCAGAAAATCTAGAAAATACTCGACAAACAATTGAGAATTTTAAACCTGATGTTATTTTTATTCATGTAATGTTTAATCTCTCTAGAGGCATAGCCTATACGGCCGAGCAACTCTGCCCTGGCCGCGTCGTTTATTATGTTGCTAACGATTGGCCTCATGCGCTAGATCCCCATACCGCTTACTGGCGTGACCCGGCTAAAAATCCGATACTTAACATCGCCAAGCAGATGCTATCTCCCATTCCTCTAAATATTGTGGAACGGGAGAATAATAGTTTTCAGTTAAAATTTGAGCGTGTGCTTTGTGTAAGTCAAGCAATAAAAAACACCTTAGCTCGCGAAGCCGATATTCCTCTAGAAAATATGAGTGTGGTTTATAATGGGGTTGAAACCGATCTCTTCGTCCCCGCAGAAAAGCAGAATAACAAATCGAACAACCAAGACAGCTTGTCATTATTCTATGCCGGCAGTTTGAATACGCATAAAGGGGTCCACACAGCCATTGAAGCTATGGCTATATTAACCAAACAATCAAAAGCAAAAGGTATATCACTTACCATTGTCGGATCAGGTCACCCTGATTATGAGACTCGCTTAAAAACTTTGGTTAAGGAAAACAATTTGGAGAACGTTGTACATTTTCCAGGCCGTGTACCACGGGAAGATATGCCGGCATTATTGCAAAAACATGATGTTTTGATATTTCCATCAATATGGGAAGAGCCTTTAGCCCGTATGACGCAAGAAGCTATGGCCGCCGGTATGGCAGTGATATCAACTTTAACAGGCGGTACGGGAGAACTCGTCATCGAAGGAGAAACAGGCTTAACGTTTGATCCTGAAGACGCGACAACACTTGCCCAGCGTATTGAGCAATTAAAAAATGACCCAGAGCTACACAAAAAACTTGTTAAAAACGGTCGTGAAAAGGTTTTGCAACAGTTTGATATTCGTCGCATGATTGATGAGATAGAAATACATCTGTCGGATGTAGTTAACCAGACTTCCACAGTGCGTCTAAATTAACCCCATTTTTAACTATTATCAAACCACGCATAAAATAACTTACATAACACGCCGGAACAACACTATCAGCCACGAATGGCACGAATTGACACGAAAAATAAGCAATAATTGGTGAAAATTTGTGACATTCGTGGCTAAAAACTTAGATTGCGTAAGTCCTGTCTTAACATTTATGCTTATCCAGGCTCGAATTTTTCTAACTATTTTTTAACTTTCTTCACATTTAGTTCCCACTGTTCGATGTTACAATTTATTAAAGTATGACTTTGTAGGGTGAAAGAAAAGACCACTATCTTTGCACTTTTTTAGAAACCAGGGTTTTGATACCGCATTGATAACCTTTTGCGGCCAAAAGCGTTCTCTTTAACGCTAAAAACCCTGGTTTCTGGCCCCAATTCTTTAAAGTGCAAAGGTAGTGAAAAGACATCTCCCTCTGTTTACCTGTATTTTCTATTATTTCTTGTTGACTGTTGAATATGCCTACACGGACTTTATTTATTACCAATTTCTATCCTCCGGCCAGCCGAGGCGGCTACGAGCAATGGTGTCAAGAGGTAGCGGAAGAGTTACGGCAGCGGGGACATGATATTATTGTTTTGACCAGCCGCCATGGGCTTCAAGAAATCACAGAGACTGAACCGGCCTGGATACACCGTGACCTACATCTTGAAATGGATATCGCCTCGCTCAAAAATGGTATTCAGTTTTTTACGCATCGAAAACAACGCGAGCAGGAAAATTTATATTGTCTTAAGCAATTAATTCAAGAGTTTAGCCCGGACTATATTCTTATTTGGGGAATGTGGAATTTATCACGTTCCATACCGGCTTTAGCGGAAAAAACAATGCCGGGGCGAGTAGTTTATTACATGGGAGATTATTGGCCCACACTGCCTAGCCAATACCAATATTATTGGGAAGCACCGGCCCGCAATGGACTAACCGCAATACCAAAAAACATCTTAGGTCCTCTTGCTCTCCAAATATTAGCCCGCGAAAAGCAGCCTTCGCTCCAATTCTCACACGTTCTTTTTCCCACAACATTTATGTGTAACGAATTTAAACGAAATGGAGTGGAGTTAAATCAAACCAAAATCATTTATGGAGCGGTTGATACAACCTTATATCGTACACAAAACGGTAATTCGGTATCAAAGTCTCATAACGGTAAATTATCCTTGTTATATGTTGGTCGTTTAACCCATGAAAAGGGTATCCATACAGCGCTTGAAGCCTTAAAGATTTTAGTTGATCAGCATGGCGATCATATAGCACAGTTGACCATCGTGGGTACAGGGGATACAAAGTATGAAAACCAATTACGCCAATTTGCCCAAGACAATGGTCTGGAGTTGCTTGTAAACTTCATGGGTAATCAACCCAAAGAAGCAATGCCTAACATATATCGTCAAGCAGATATATTTTTATTTACCTCAATTTGGCAAGAACCCTTTGGACGCGTTTTAGTTGAAGCAATGGCCTCTGGTGTTGTTGTAATTGGTACAGCCACAGGGGGAGCTTCAGATATATTAAAAGACCATGAAAACGGGCTTGTCTTCTTACCCGACAACGCTATTGATTTGGTTAAAAAGATAAACTGTTTAATCGATAAGCCGCAACTACGACAAATTTTTGCAGAAGCGGGCCGACGCACTGCTTTTGAAAAATTTGATATTCAGAGAATGACATCTCAAATAGAAACGTATTTACAATCCATTGTCGAGGAATTAAGGTGAATATTCTCTTTCTGTCAAGATGGTTTCCATATCCGCCCAGTAACGGTTCAAAGCTACGCATTTATAATCTTCTACGGGGTTTGGCTCAAGATCATACCATTACGCTTATAAGTTTTGCCGATCAACCCGCCATAAATACAAATGCACCTGAACTACGCAAAATCTGTAAAGAAGTAAAAACTATACCTTGGAAACCATTTAATCCAGACAGCAGACAAGCGGGAATGGGGTTTTTTAGTACAACACCCAGATTTGTAGTTGATACATTCTCACATGAGATGAAGCAAACTATACAAGATACCTTATCAACCGGTGACTATGATCTGGTCATCGCCTCACAGTTTGATATGGCGGTGTATAGTGAATATTTCAAGTGCTTACCGGCTATATTTGAAGAAATTGAAGTCGGAGTAATCTACGGTCGATATCAGCAAGCCAAATCAGTGTGGCATCGATTAAGAAGCGGCTTAACTTGGACAAAACATCGTCGCTATTTAGCGGGTCAATTAAAAAATTTTCAAGCGGCAACTGTGGTTTCACAACAAGAAAAAGCAATTATCTCTAATAAAGTATATCAAGGGCAATTATTAGAAGTTATACCCAACTGTGTAGATATAGCCAGTTATGAAGCCGTAGAAGAAACCCCTGAACCAAATAAGCTGATTTTTACCGGCGCATTTACATATTATGCTAATTATCAGGCAATGACCTGGTTTGTAGATAAAGTGTATCCACTGGTACAAGCTAAGCTGCCCGATATAAGTTTGACGATTACCGGAAATCATAACAATCTACCTTTGCCGGCTAGTAAAAATATTACTTTAACCGGTTTTGTCGATGATGTTCGCCCCTTGATTGCACAGTCTTGGATTAGCATCGTACCACTCCATGTTGGTGGTGGTACCCGTCTGAAAATATTGGAGGCTATGGCACTCAAGACGCCTGTTATAGCAACATCAAAGGGAGCAGAAGGGTTAGATGCCGAACATAATAAACATCTACTCATAGTTGACTCGCCCGAGGATATTGCGGATGCGATTGTGAGGTTACATCACGATACTGCGCTTCGACAAGAGCTTATTGCAAATGCCTATAAACTTGTTAAAGAAAAATATGATTGGACAGCTACAATCCCTAAGTTTCTTACTCTTATTGATCAAGTAGCCCTTACTAATAATCATTAAAATATGCAATATAACACCCCTTTACGTAACAAAATAGTTGGCCCGTTAAAAATAAATTCTGATGCTGGAACTGTTATAACTATTGCAGTTGCTATAACGTGTTTAATTCTTTTGTTGGCAGCACCCTCGCTATTTACTTATACAAGTGATGAACCAACAATTTTAAAAAAGTATTCGCTAGGCTACACCGTTGGACTGGTAATTTATTGTCTCATAGTTATAGCTTTGCCTAGCTTTCTATTCCTTAATAGACATCGCGTTAAATACATAGTAAAAAAATCTCAGGAAATTCTTACCGATCTAGAATCGTATACCCGCTATATTTCGTTATGCCTTTTTGTTTTTCTTACCCTATTTCTTCTCAGTCGCACATACACTTGGAATTATGACTCACTACTTCAAGTTAGCCTTTTAATGCAAGGTGTTTGGCTAGCTATTCTTCCTGCCTTTATACGATGGGGAGTAAATAACTGGCCATTAAAGTATCTTTCTATAACACAAATACTTGAGTGGTTATTTGATAATATAAATATTTGGATAGGTCCAGTCGTTGTTGCAACCGCTCTCTTGCTTAGCGCACGTTTGGGCTATAAAGGTTCAGCCCGTGAACAGAAAATGGTTTTTATGTTACTTCCTGCCATTGCAGGATTTCTGTTCCTTTGGCGTTATCCCTTAATAGGTATAATTGCTCTCGTCTTTACTATCGCTATCCCCCAAAATGGGCCCAGCGGTCTTAATGCAACTCCAGCATTGGTTGCTTTCCTTTTTGGGTTATGGATAGTAGAAATGATTTTTATCCATCGCAAAGTCACTTTTGTTTCCTCCGTAACAACAAAACCCTTAATAGTTTTGATAGTTGTAGCTTGTCTATCGTTTGGCTTCGGTCAGTTGCGTTGGTACACGTTTGCTCAATTAGCTCCTTTAGGAGCCCAATTGGGTGGCTTAGCTATTTACATTTTATCAGCGGCGGCATTTGTATTAGTAGGTCATAGAATCAAGGATTTATACTGGCTGCAGTTACTGGTTTGGACATTTATTGCCGTCGGCGCATTTTATATGGTAGATACGATTATATCATTGGGTATCGCACCCAGATACTACTATGCGGTAGTAAACGGTAGTCTCTTTTGGACGTGGCTCATAACGTTAGCATTTAGCCAAGCCGTTTTTAACAACAAATTATCATCAAGATGGCGTGCTGTATTAATGGGCATTGTTCTGTTAACCTTTTACATTGCTTATGTTGAACGTGAAGATTGGAAATCAGGCTGGGTTCCCCCATTAGTCAGTATGGCAGCAATTATGGGTATCCGATATTGGCAATTATCACTTCTTGCCGCGCCATTTGCCTTAACGCCTATTTCATATCTTATTTCAAAAACTATCGCAGGCGACAGTTATAGTTGGGGAACAAGAGTGGATGCCTGGATAATTGTAATAGAAATCACCAAGGCTAGCCCCATATTTGGTCTAGGGTTTGCCAATTATAACTGGTTTACCCCTCTCTTTCCCATTAGAGGCTATGCTGTTCGCTTCAACTCTCACAGTCAATATGTAGATATTTTTGCTCAAACGGGTATTTTAGGGTTTATTGCGTTTATATACCTTTTTATTGTAATAGGGTGGTTAGCCTGGGAATTACGAAACCGTGTCCCAGAAGGTTTCCCTCGTGCTTATGTATATGGCGCTTTAGGAGGGTTAGTAGCTACATTAGTAGCCGCAGCTTTAGGCGATTGGGTTCTACCGTTTTTTTATAACATAGGATTAAGCGGATTTAGAGCAAGCGTCTGGAGTTGGATCTTTCTGGGAGGATTGGTTGTTCTAGAGCAGTTGTATAAAGACCCAAAAGCAGTACCGTAGTCAACGGAGTGTAACTTCATCATGGATTTATCGATTATTATTGTCAGTTGGAATACACGTGATTTACTTCTACAGTGCCTAGAGTCAGTTTATCAGGAAATTCAAGCCTTTCCCCAATTGCAAATAGAAACTTGGGTGGTGGACAATGCCTCTACTGACGATAGCATACTGCAAGTAAAGAATAAATACCCTTGGGTTAAACTTATCCTTAATAAGGACAACGTTGGCTTTGCCGGGGGTAATAACCAGGCGATCCATCAGAGTAGTGGTCGCCACGTATTGTTACTTAACCCCGACACGGTTATAAAACCTAGTGGGCTAAAATCACTTGTCGATTTTATGGACTATAATCCGCAAGCAGGAGCAGCCGGATCAATGCTGCTAAACCCCGACGAAACCCTTCAAACTTCTTGCTATCCGGCACCTACCCTAACGCGCGAGTTTTGGCGCTTATTTCATTTAGATACTATTCGCCCATATGGAGTCTACCATATGTCACAATGGGATCCTAGTAAGCCCAGAGGGGTGGATGTTGTTCAAGGAGCGTCCTTGATTTTGCGAAAGGAAGCTTTAGATCAGGTAGGCGTATTAGATGACACCTACTTTATGTACACCGAAGAAGTCGACTTATGCTATCGCCTACAAAAAAAAGGCTGGCTTCTTTACTGGGTTCCCCAATCTAAAGTAGTGCATTATGGCGGGCAAAGTACGCAACAAGTCGCTACGAAAATGTTTTTGTGCCTGTACGAAAGCAAGCTGATCTTTATCCGTAAACATCACGGTTGGTTAGCGGCTCAAGCCTACAAGCTTACTTTGGTCTTGGCTACCATCACCCGTTTGCTATTTAGCCCTTTGGTTTTATTTGAAAAGCCATCAAAACGCCAACAACACCTTAAATTAGCCGGTAATTATGGGCGTCTACTCGCGAGCTTAGCAAAAATGTAACGCTTTCAGTTTTTTAAGAACACTTATCTTAGGACTTACGCATTTAGCATGCTAAAAACATTGAATGAATGAAATGAATTGGCATAAGAATATAAAAATAATTGTAAAAATTCGTCATTCATCCTAAAAATCTAAAATCGCGTAAGTCCTAAAATAGATTTGTGCGTCAGCCTCTATTTATCAAAAAACTCTCAAGATGTTATTTCTAACTATTTTCAAACCAACTTCAAATCGAGTTCCCACGCTTCCATGCTATTTTTAGCACATAACCATTTATCCTTCTAAACTTTAAGGATTTATCCATGCGAATTCTTTTCTTAAGCCAGGTACTTCCCTATCCGCTAGATGCCGGACCAAAAATGCGCAGCTATTACGTTCTTCGCCATCTGGTTCAAGACCATGAAGTCACCTTAGTAACATTTGTCCGTGACTCAGATCGCCCTGAATATGTTAGCCATCTCGCCGAATTCTGCCATAACGTCCATACAGTTTCTATGCAGCGCAGCAAAATTAGAGACGCTAAATTTCTGCTCCAAAGTATGGTAAATCAAAAGCCGTTCTTAATTACGCGTGATTATGTTCCGGCGATGATTGACACTTTACAGCAACTGACTCAAACTCAAACGTTTGACGTTATTCACGCCGATCAACTATGGATGGCGCAGTATGCTTTAGAAGCTAAGGCGATGCAGCCCACTGCTAAACTTATTATCGATAAACATAATGCCGTATATCACATCCCACAACGTCTGGCTAATGAAGAAAAAAATATGCTAAAACGGCTAGTTTTAGCACGCGAAGCCAAACTCGTGACTCAATTTGAACTAGAAACATGCCAAAAATTTGACTATAGCGTGTGGGTTACCGATGTTGATCGACTTGCAGTATTACCCCATACACCTAAAACCAACGGCTACTCGCAGTCGATGGTCATTCCCATTTGTGCTAACCCGGCTCAAGTGGAACCGGTAGAGCGAAAACCTAATGGACGACGTATTACCTTTTTGGGGGGCTTACACTGGCCGCCCAATGCTCAAGGAGTTTTGTGGTTTGCCGAGCATGTTTTTCCAAAAATTCAATCACAGGTTCCTGATGCTGTTCTTACAGCCATCGGAAAAAACCCACCGGCAGGTCTAACCGGTCCAGGAATAGAAACAACCGGTTATGTGGTCGATCCTATGCCCTACCTGGCTGAGACTGCTGTGTTTATTGTTCCTCTGCACGCAGGCGGAGGAATGCGCGTGAAAATTTTGGATGCTTGGAGTTGGGGGCTGCCAATGGTTTCTACAACAATAGGTGCTGAAGGAATTGATGTTACATCTGGCTCCGATATTCTCATCGCTGATACAGCTGATGAATTTGCCCAGGCCGTAATTAATGTTCTCAAGGATCCGTCACTAGCCCAGCAACTTTCTCACAATGGACGTCAAACTGTCCTTAAAAAATATAATTGGCAGACAGTTTACACAGCCTGGAACACCGTTTATCAAGAACTGATGGCAAAAGAGCAGACAAAAATTCGTTAGGAAACCGCTATGACCTCAAATTTAACCTCTTCGCTTTTTTCTCAGTTAAACCAAGTAAAGCCTCGTCGTTGGTTGGTTCTTTTTATTGCCGTGGCTATAATCATTCGCCTTGTCATGAGTGTCTCCATTGGTGATACCATAGATAACCTACCCGGAACATTTGATGAAGTATCATACGACATGCTGGCGCAGCAAATTTTATCAGGCAAAGGTCTCACCGTTGCCGAAAATTGGTGGCCGGCCACAAAAGCGGGTGAACCCACAGCCCATTGGTCTTATCTCTACACCTTCTTTCTAACGGGTGTATATGCTATTTTTGGACACCACCCTATAGCCGCCAGAATTATTCAAGCTGTTTTAGCAGGAATATTTATGCCGCTTGTCGCCTATCGCGTTGGGCGTCGTTATTTCAATACAAATGTCGGGTTGGTTGCTGCCGCGATAACGGTCTTTTATATTTACTTCATCTATTACGCGGCGGCCCTAGTTACGGAAACATTTTATATTATCAGCGCTTTGTGGAGTTTGGATATAGTAGGCAAATTGGTTGATGATTTAAAGACAACCAACACTGTTGATTGGAAGGATGGTCTACTACTGGGGCTTGCTTTGGCTATTACTATATTGCTACGACAAGTTTTCCTGATTTTTGTGCCTATACTTTTTATGTGGTTGCTCTGGCAAAGCTACCGATGCCAATTAAAATCAGTATTACTGATGATAAAAACACTTATTATCGTAACCGGCATCATTGTTCTTTCTATTATTCCCTGGACTATTCGCAACTATAAAGCATTTGATACGTTTGTGTTGCTTAATACAAACGCGGGTTTTGCTTTCTACTGGGGTAATCATCCCATTCATGGATACAATTTTATCTCCATTTTACCTGCCGATGGGCCTACATATTTTGATTTACTTCCTCCAGAGTTACTACATCTCAATGAGGCAGAGCTTGATCGCGCTTTGTTAGAAAGAAGTGTTCAAATTATTAAGGATGATCCTCTACGTTATGTTATTTTATCAATAAGTAGAACCAAAGACTACTTTAAATTTTGGCCCTCTCCCGATTCGGGATTAATAAGCAATGTATCGAGAGTTTTCTCGTTTGGGCTTTTACTACCTTTTATGCTGTATGGTTTTGTTCGACATATATCGCAGTCTCTTTTGTCAAAAAATTTAATTCTCTATCTGTTTGTCACTAGCTACTCCGGTATCCACCTGTTGTCGTGGGCACTTATCCGCTATCGATTACCCGTTGATGCGATACTTATTATTTTTGCCAGTGTAACAGTTATTGAAATTGTTACAGCAATACAACGACGACAATTCAAAGCACAAGGCTCCTTAAAAGTTGGCTCTGTCCGATAGTTTCTAACTATCCTGATATATTTCTAACTTTTTTTTAACCTTTTTCCCATGAGTTTATCATCAAAGTTTGTTACAGTTAGAGCCTAAGAAAAGAACTTTCCGATTCACACTAACAAATTAGGTATAGGTTTCCCAACCTAAATATTTTTAATTAATTACGCTGAAGAAATGGGAACGACAAGTTTATGTCTAATCAAAACGAAAGAAAGTCGGTTTGCCCTTATTTAGGTTTAGCCAACGATAGAGCGTCTCACTTTTCATACCCTGAAAACTCTCATTGTTGTTTTGTAAATAATAAACAATCATCCATCACCGTAGATCATCAATCAAATTTTTGCTTAAATTCCAACCATTTAGCGTGCTCTCGTTATATAGACTTTGATCCCGATTTACTGGCAAAACAAGTTTCTGCTTCATCGGATGAATCATCGGATCTCATAAAAGGCAAAACTTTTATTTGGACCGCTGTCGGAATATTTGTCAGCTTATTGATAATTGGTGGTGTCATTTATTTTAGTAATCAAGTTAGAGAACAGGAACAAGTATCTATTGCTATCGAATCCACAGGTTTTTTGCCAAACTCAACACCAACATCCTTCCCTGTTGAAACAGACGAGCTAGAGGAGCTACCAACAAGTACGGAAAGTACTTCTGATTCCAGTGCTTTTTTAGCGACGCCAACATCTACCGCCACCCCACTTCTTGGCTCTAAAACTATTGTTCTCTCACCTGAAAGTAGTGATGTTGGCTGGGTAACCAGTGGTGACTCTCGCGGCAATAATTTTGGAGACTCATATATTTATGCCGGTATCTTTGATGGCCAAGTTTATAATGGCGCATTTCAATTTGATCTCAGTAGTGTGTCACGCGGAGCACCAATTTACCAAGCTGAACTTCAATTAACAGGTTTAAATGATGAACGGCTCGGTATAAATCGAGATGAAACAAACTCGGCCGGGTGGGCGGTAAAAATGCTTGATGGTGAAATCGATGAATCATGGCGCAGCCATGATTATCAAACTATTTTTAATGCCAATGCTTTGCAAGTGCTAAGTCCCATATTAGGCATAGATGACTTAGGAGCAGGCAAAATCAATTCTTTCTATCTATCTCCCGATCAAATTGAAGTTATCAAAAGCCGCATTACCGATAATGAAATTCCTACCATTTCCTTCCGAGTAGATGGGCCGGTGGTGGGCTCCAATACTTTATTTGCGTGGGATAGCGGCTATGGGCCAAGTACGCAAGGGAATATAGTAAAGTTAATTTTAGAGGTAGGAGAGCCACCGGCCACACCGCCTCCCTACAAATATGTTCTTGTTACCAGCACAGCTACCCCTGAAAATATTGTTACCGTCGCTGCCATTGCCCTACAACAAACAGCCGAAGCAACTCGTGTGGGAACAGCCACCCCACTCCCCTCGAATGCTGTCACACCTACTCCTTTTCCTGACTATTTAGTACTTGTTCCAACCTCTACCCCAGAAAATGGCGCTACCGCTCAATTTCTGGGCCAAATAGCAACGGCAGAATCCCTATTATATGGAACGGCTACCCCTTTTTCTGAAGATGCAATTACGGCTACGCCCATTCCTACTGAAACACCAACACCTATACCAACGCCCATTCAATATAAACTTATCACAGATACTCCTACGCCTTCATCTGTGTTTGCTGCGGCTACACTTTCTGCCCAATCAACGGCCCAAGCACAGCAATATGGAACACCCACTCCGCTGCCGGAAAATTGGGCTACACCTATTGTTGTTACTTCAGTACCAACTCCTATCAATGCAGAAACAGCCCAAGCTATCAATGCTGAAAGTACAGCCATTGCCTTTACTACCGGAACACCCGTACCTACACCCAATAACGTCGTAACGGCAACACCTACCGCTGTTTATGAAGTAATACCTTTTTTGCTGACACCTACCAGTACTGCTCCCACAGCTATCCCTCGCTCTATGCCACCGGAGTTAATAGGCAAAATACTGTTTAAATCAAATCGCGAGGAAGGGTCTGACACCAGTATAAAAATCTACGTATATGATCCGGAAACAGGTGAATTAGGCCGTTTAACAGACACATGGCCTTACGATGTAGCAGAAGCCAGAGATGCATGGTCAGCTGATAATCGATACAGAGCATTCACTAAAGACGCCATTCGGTATAGCACTCAAGGAGCTACGGGCAAAGAGAATAGCGTCAGAACAGATGCACCAGCTGTATATGCTTATGACTATTTATACAAAGAAGAGCGCCAACTTACTGATTTTGGAACCGGTCTGGCTTATAATGGTGTCTGGTCGCCTACGAAAGAGTTAGTTGCTTTTGTATCTAACGATAGCAGTGATGACGAAATATGGGTAGTCGATTATCTCTCTGGTGAATTAAAACAGTTAACCACAAGTAATGAAGAGTACAATGCCAAGGAAATAGGCAAAGATACATTTATTCCTGAAATAAACAAACATCCATCCTGGTCACCAGATGGAACCCAAATAATATTTGGTTCAACGCGCTCAGGAAACTACCAGCTATGGATTATGAACGCTAACGGTGACGAACAGCAGTTACTTATGGGCTGGGATAATTGGACTCCCTATAATGATTGGGATCCCGTTTGGGTTAAATACTTAGACCCATCCCCTTCTCTAGATTAAAGACGTATAGACGATAGGTGATATTTTTATTATGGAAATTACACAATATCTAAAGGGTACACTACGTTGGTGGTGGTTAATTTTACTAAGTACTGTTGTGGCCGGAGTAGGAAGTTATGTAGCAAGCATGCAACAGCCTCGTATATACGAAACTACAACAACTCTAATGGTAGGTCAAGTTTTCCAAAAGACAGATATTAGCGGCAACGATTTTACGCTAACTGAGCTATTAGCGGAGTCGTATGCGCAGATGACAAACCGACAACCTATCCTCCAAGCCACAGTTGATAGCTTAGGGTTAGATATGGGTTGGCAAGATCTCAAGTGGAGAGTTTATGCCTATCCATTACCTCAAACGCAACTCCTGGCAATTGGTGTTCAAGATGTATCTCCACAACGGGCAGTGGCAATTGCTGATGAAATTGCTTACCAATTAATATTACAAAGTCCAACATCTCCAGAAAACAACCAACGCAATGAACGCAGTGAATTTGTTCATAAACAGCTAGACGATTTAGAAAAACGAATATCAGCATCTCAGGCGCGTGTAGCAGAACTCGATATAGAACTTGCGAGCGCATTAAGTGCAAAACAAATTCAAAGCTTACAATCAGAAATCTCCGGCTTAGAAAAACTCATCAACGACTGGCAAGTAAACTATCGTAACCTACTAGGCTATATTGAAGGTGGCGATACGCCTAACCAATTAACGATTATCGAACCCGCCCAGCTGCCATATAGCCCAATTAGCCCCGATGTCCAAACTAACGTAGTTCTTGCCGCAGCAGTAGGATTTGCTTTAGCTTTTGGAGCAGCTTTATTGTTAGAATATCTTGATAATACAGTAAAAACAAGTGATGATTTAACTGCTCTATCAATAGGTTTAACCAACTTAGGAACAATAAAAGATATTGAAGGCTCTACTTTTAACGACAAGCTTATCAGTTCTCAGGATATGTTCTCACCTATAACTGAGGCCTACAGACAAATAAGAACAAATATACAATTTGCAGCCATAGACCGACCAGCTCAATCTATTATGGTCACAAGTTCTAACCCTAGTGAAGGAAAAACGACAACTTCTGCCAATTTAGGTATCATTATGGCGCAAGCTGATCTAAAAACAATAATCGTCGACGCCGACCTCAGACGGCCTTCTCTTCACAAAATTTTTCAAGTACCTAATTTAAGTGGCCTAACCGATTTGCTTAGCTCTAATAATATTGATATTGATACACAACTAAAAGATACAAGTATCGAAAACTTAAAGATTATTACAAGCGGGCCACTGCCCCCAAATCCATCAGAAATACTGGGCTCGCAAAAAATGATGCAGATGTTGCAGCAGTTAGAAAGAATTGCCGATGTCATTATATTTGATACCCCTCCTGTCCTTGCCGTCACAGACGCTTTAGTGCTTTCAAAAAGAGTCGATGGCGTAATTATGGTCGCTCGATCCAAAAAAACACGACGTGACACTTTAAGAGAATCACTAGAGCGTTTAAACCACGTTGGAGCCAAACTATTAGGGGGAATTTTAAACGGCGTCTCCGGTAAGGATAAAGGTACGCACTACTATCAATATTATTCTCACAGCGAACAACTGGGAGGCTCTGGCCAAGTTAAAGACCATGTTTCCTCCTCTCGGCGCTGGTGGCAGCGGGTACTGCCTGTATTTAATAAGTAGTTTATCGGCTAATAGCTAGGATTATAAGAAAACATTTAGGAGCAGTAACCCGCTGCTCCTATTTTACAAAAAACAGATAAAGTAAGTTGCTAAAAATTGATAATCTAAGAAGCTGTTTGAAAAGTCTTCTAGGGTCCACTGATAGACACAGATTATCACTGATATTATCAAAATTTAGATAAAAATCTGTGATTATCAGTGTAAATCTGTGGACAACTCTGTAAACTTCCACTTTTAAAACAACTTCTAAGGTAGATGACAGTTCAAAACTTTACATCCATATCCAAGATAACTTTCTATGATAACTATACTTACAAAGGTATAAAACCTCTCCTCGCTACCCAATGTTCTAACCCTTTTTTTATTATTCTTACATTGAGTTCACAGTCCTTTGAGGTAGTATATTAATACAGTTTGGGGAGAAGGAAAGCAAACTAACTTACTATAAAAGCCAATCTATACTTTCAAGATAAAATTTGGCGTTATTAAATACTCTTTTTATCCCATCTCAATAGTCAAAAAAATTTCAAATCCTCAGGAGACAAAGTTACATGAAAGTTCTAGTTACCGGCGGAGCCGGCTATATCGGGAGTACTGTTGTAGCAGAGTTGATTCGAGAAGGTGACTCGGTAGTTGTTTTTGATAACCTTTATCAAGGTCATGAGGGAGCTGTTCACCCTGAAGCCACCTTTATCAAAGGTGATCTAAATGATCGTGCCACTATCGACAGCGTATTAGCCGATTACCAACCGGAAGCAATTATGCATTTTGCCTCACATACCCTTGTAGGTGAGTCGATGGAAAAACCATTTTTGTATTTGAGTGAAAACGTTACCAATGGTCTAAACTTACTCCAAAGTGCTGTCGATCATGGTATTCGAAAATTTATCTTTTCCTCCACAGCTAACCTCTTTGATGATCCGGAACGCATGCCCATTGACGAAAATGAGCGCATTGTGCCTGGTAGCCCTTACGGCGAGTCGAAGTATATTATTGAACGGTTCCTTTACTGGCTCGACCGGATTTACGGCTTTCGATATGCCGCCCTGCGCTACTTTAACGCTTGTGGAGCAGGTGCCCCGGAACGTGGCGAGGATCACTACCCGGAGTATCACCTTATTCCCATCGTTTTACAAGTAGCATTGGAACAGCGGGAAAAAGTATTCATCTTCGGTGATGAGTATGATACGCCTGATGGTACCTGTGTTCGAGATTACATTCACGTTCTCGATTTGGCTCAAGCTCATATTTTGGCGCTGCGAGCGCTCGACCAAGGCAGTCGAACCTACAATTTAGGGAATGGCCAAGGATTTTCCGTAAAAGAAGTCATCGAAACGGCCCGCCAAGTAACCGGTCATCCTATCCCGGCCGAAATTGGACCTCGACGGCCAGGCGACCCGGCAACATTGATTGCCAGCAGCGATAAAATTCGTCGAGAATTGGGCTGGGAACCGAAATACACTGATCTCAAAGGTATTATTGAAACCGCCTGGCAGTGGCACTCAACCCATCCCAACGGCTATAATGATCGATAGTAAGTCATTATAAATTGCTAAAATATCCCACAAATGTTGCGAAACTGTATATTGTGGGATATTTTTATATTATTTAATCTTTTGTACGCATATTTTTCCTCTTGCAAAAACCTTCCGATAGGTCTTAGCAATAACTTATCAATATCTAATCGAGAAAAAAATGTCTTCTTTTGCCACAAGCAGACCCACTGAGTCAAAAACGCAGCAAATTACCATTCAAATTGCTCTATTGATGCCACTTTTGGCGGTAGGGTTACTCAATATAACGCATCCTTTGATAACAGCATTAGCCACAATTTTGGCTTTAGGGCTTTGGGCTGAACGGTGGTTTACATCGGGGATATTAACAAAACCCGCGTTTCTTAACGGCCCGCTAACTTTGTGGATAATAAGTGCTTTTATGGGTATAGGAATGGCTTACAATCCGGCTTTAAGTCTTCCTATGTTATTTGTAATGTTAGGAAGTGTTAGCATTTTTTTTGCTATCATTAATACATCCACTTCACGCCGCAACGTGGCCGAAGGACTGGTTCTCATTACCAGCTTCGTAGCTTTATATTTTGTAAGTCAATATGCTCACTTCAACTATAAAGATGAGGTGGGATTTTTTCCTGACCTGGGACGGATAACCGGCAATTTTCTGCCAAACTTGGTATTTTATACGCCTCATCCCAATGCTATTGCTACATTTTTAGAGAGCACGTTCTTACTGAGTCTGGTATTAACTTTTACAAACCAAGGGCCAAAAAGGTGGCTTTGGGCCGCAACCAGTTTTATAATAACTTATGGCCTACTTGTTACAAATTCTCGTGGAGCTTGGACCGCCCTCATCGTGATGGGAATCACGTGGTTTTTACTACAATGGTCCAAGCGCGCAGCCGGGATTGTTTTAGGCGGGGTGCTTATTGTTGGGCTTGGAGTTAGTTTAGCTATTATAAGCAGCCCCCACCTTTCCGGCCAAGAATTCGCACCGATTCAGTCAACCCTTGAAACAATGAGTAGTCGCTTAAATCTGTACCAAAACAGTTTTTATCTGCTACGCGACTACCCTTTTACAGGTATCGGATTGGGCGATACATTTGCGATGGTCTACTCGCACTATCAACTCCTTATCCATGTGCCCTACCTCTATTATGCCCATAATATATTACTCGCTGTTAGCCTTGGGCAAGGTCTGCTGGGGTTAATAGCGTTTTTGTGGTTACTCATTGCATTTTATTGGTTTGTTTACAAAGCCGAACAGGTAGGAGTGAGAAGGCAACATCGCTATATATTCCGAGCAGCCTGGCTGGGTGTTACAGCCACATTTGTCCATGGCTTTATGGATGCTTCTCAATTTTCTGACGACCGATGGACTATGGTGATGTTATTTGCTCTATTGGGGCTGGCCGTAGCCACAGGCCGAACCAATCTGGGAACCCGGCTTACTATTCCCTCAAGCCGTTCTGTTCGTATTCTGGGAATTGCTGCACTCGCAGGCATAGTAGTCGTCTTAGCTCTTTTTTGGCGGCCTATTATAAGCAGTTGGTATGCCAACATGGGTGCACTTTACCAAACCAAGGCCGAATTATCTCCCACCCTGACTAACAGTCAACGTCAAGTAAAGCTGGCTGTGGCTCGAGCTTATTTTGACCAGGCGATCGCATTAAACCCTGTCCAACCTACCGCCCATCGCCGTCTGGGAACAATTGCGCTGCGTGAGAACCGCTTTGAAGAGGCCATAGCGCATTTGGAAGTTGCCTATCAACAAGAACCGCATAATCAAGCGATACTAAAAGCCTTGGGGTTTGCCTATCTGTGGAACGGTCAGGTAGAAACGGCAGCATCTTTGCTGCGACAGGTCACCATGCAAAATTACGTCATCGACGAGCTTGCTTATTTGAAGGGTGAGTGGCAGCGGCAGAAAAGAGATGCGTTATCAGCTCAGGCCAACCAAATGCAGGCTATTTTAATGTCGTCTAATTGATTCCATGCTGCGAAACTATGGTAGGGGGTGTGATTTTTGGCAGCAGCTCAAATAGCACTGAACCCATAAAACACCCCCGTCAGCCACATTTCTTCCGAACAAGCAGGTTCAGTATAAACAGTAATAAATGGCATCACTGTCTTTTACAAGCAAGACAGTGATGCCATTTGTTTATATTCTGAAGGAAAAATAGAGGTTTTACAACAGGCAGGGAAACGCAATAATACTACACAACGTGATAACCGTTTTTCACCGGCATAACGTCACGATATACCGCTTCCAAATTTTCGGCAGTAACATTCCAATCGTGATAGGTTTCCACATAGTAGCGGCCGGCATCGCCCACACGTTGGGCCAGTGTTTGGTCTTTGAACAGCTCGATGATATTGTGAGCCACAGCCTCTGGCGTATCGCCGATGAGCAATTCTTCGCCATCGGTTGCTTGCAAAGAGCTTAAGGCGTTTGAGGTGGTAATGACCGGTGTACCCATCGCCATCGCCTCTAAGATTTTGTTTTGAATACCAACGCCATACCGCATAGGCGACACGGAAACGGTCGCTTTAGCCAGATATGGGCGCAAATCGGGCACAGTGCCGGTAACGATAATTCGGGGATCGTCAGTAAGCGCTTCTATTTCTGGGGCGGGATCTTTGCCGGCGATAACAAAGTGCGCTTGAGGAAATTGTTGCCAAACCAACGGCATAACGTGCTTAGCTACATCTAAGGCAGCAGCAATGTTGGCATGGTAACTCATTTTACCGGTAAAGACAATCGTTTCCGTCTCACGCGGCGAGTCGATAGGTTTAAAATATTCCAAATCGACGCCATTGGGTAAAACCGTAAACCGCTGTGGATTGCGAATGGTTGAAAACTTAACCAACGCATCGCGATCTTTGGGCGAGGTCACTAAAACCTGTGGATAGCGTTTGAGTAAATCCCCTTCATAACGGCGGGTACGTGCCAAGTCTAAGCGAGCCATCATACGGCTTTTCCAGTTCGGTCCCGAAGCACAGACATGTTCAAACAAAAGCGTAATCGAGTCAACCGAGTCGAAAACAATGGGTGTACTGTTGACCGCACTGCTTAATTCTGAGCCGCGTAGATGTTCAACATGAACAACGTCAAATTTGGCATTTTGCTGAACGCTTTGGATACGCTCAGCCATTTCAGGCGAGCGGGAATAGGCAGCTTGTAGCGGAATGCCGGCAGGGATAGCCGAGGCCGTGTTCCATAGAGTGCGCCAGCGCGGCAGCACCACCGTTTCTACGCGATCACACCATGTTCGCAAAATATCTAAGCTGCTTGTATCTTCACCGGGTGGTATTAAAGCCAGTAAAGTGATTTGGTGGCCGCGTTTGGCCAAATGTTTAATCAAGTTATAGGGCCGTACTCGAATAGGAGAGGGGACATAGGGGCTAATAAAAAGTATGCGTAACGGGGCCATACTGCCTCCTGGTAGGGTTTTATAAGGGCCTGACTTAAATAGATTTCTGTAACAGCCCTTGCGAGGCAAAGTTACTTAACGTTTGCCAGACGTCATCAAGCACATCATGGTCACTGGCAATGAAAAATTTAGAGCGTAACTCTTTTTCTATATCGGTTAAAGAATGCTCACCATCGCATAATTTCCAGATCAATCGCGCTGTAGGGTTAAGTACGTGAACTTTTTCTTGTTCAAGGCTGTAAATGAGCGTCTCATTCCCAATATCTTTAACCATGATATTCAATTTTCGGATTGGCTTTAATGCACGCGTAATCACTCACCCTCCTTGGTCATGATTTTGATATCGATAAAGACCAATCGTTAGACCAATATACCTACCATTCTAATATTTGTTTGTAAAATGTGCCTAAGAAAAATATTTAAACTCGGTTAGAATGTTCTTGAAAAGTAACACCTCAGGTGACTGGCACTTTTGCTCAAATAGAGAACATTGCATGGTATCTAACGCTACAATTCGATTAAGTGCCAGTCACCTGTCTGCTGAGTAAATACCTTGAAGGTTAAAGAGGCTTTCATTACCTTGCCAATAAGAAATATCTACGGTTTGCCTTTCGATAACAACAGCCCCCACATAACCCGAAACGGGTGTCATCGCCTCCATAAACCAGGCTTCAGCCGCCTGGCGATCCTCATTAATACCGAGTAACTTAGCCGGTTGACCAGGAGAAAGCGAAACATCAAAACTGGCCAGCGGACATGATAATCCTTCACCAATCGCTTTAATGTAGGCTTCCTTGCGCGTCCAACAGTTGAAAAAACCTATCGCCCGCTGGTTTGTCGGGAGGGCTGAATAGGCCTCATATTCTACGCGAGAGAAAAAACGTTTGGCTATGGCATCCATATCATCAAGAGGCCGCACCCACTCTACATCAACCCCCACACGACTATCGCAGGCAACCGCCACCAAAGCCATACTGTGGGAATGAGAAAGATTAAACTGAAGCGAGCCATCGTTACCCCCCGTCAACTCCGGCTTGCCATGAGCGCTGTACCGAAATCGTAACTGCTGCGCGGTGGTTTGCACATAACGGCTCAAAATTAAACGGAGGCTAGCCCGTGCAGTCGTAAAATGGCGGCGATCTTTATCAAAAACAAAACGGTTGGCTCGCTCACGTTCACTCCTTGACAACAACTCAGCCAACTGAGCTATTCTCTTCAGCGGTTGATCAAGCGAGAAACACCAAATATGAACCTGGTTGTTATCAAGCCTCATCTGGGCCGGCGGTTCCAACCAGGTAGTTACTGTGGTAGTCAAAACGTATCCCTTTTCCTAATTAACAAACTTTATACAGCCTCAAGCAGCAGCGAGACGAGGCAACTGCGAGAAAAGGTCATTTTGTTGAAAACTTTGGGATAAGCAAATTTGATTAGAAATAGTTTGCGCCAATTGCAGGGCAAAAACACCGTCATGGCCGGTAACATCGCAATCCGTTACGCCGGCTATACTGTCTACAAAGTGGCGCAATTCTAAAAGCAGCGGCTCGATCATCGGCACATGAATCTTTTCGATAATGCTTTCCTGCCGATATTTACCGGCGTTGTGTTTACCCACATACTCGGGCAAAGTGCGCCGATGAATCATCAGCGTTTTACCCAATAAATCGGCTTCAATATAGGCTCCTTCGGCAATAACCTCAATCGAGCGAACTTTTTGCTCGGTTACGCGGGAGGCAAAGAGGGTTGAAACAGGGCCGTTAATAAACGAAAAATTGGCTACAGCATGGTCAATAGCCTGAGTAGATATCGAACGTCCCCACGCGCTCAAACTTTCAAAGTTCTTGCCCAACAGGTTGATAATTAAATCGAGGTCATGAATCATCAAATCCCGAATAACATCAACATCCGTGTTACTGGTATCAAAAGGGCTTAAGCGTTTAATATTAACTGCAATCAACGGTAAATCTTTAATAACATTTTTTAGCTCTATAAAAACCGGATTAAAGCGTTCGATGTGGCCTACTTGTAATACTCTTTCATTTTTAGCGGCGCATTCAATTAAGGCCCGGCCTTGCTCAATATTTTCGGTAATGGGTTTTTCAACTAAAACATGAACGCCTTTGTCAAGGGCTTCCATAGCTAAACCAAAGTGCGATGGCGTGGTGGTTACAATGCTAACGGCATCAACCTGGTCAAGAAGCCGGCGATAATCCTGAAAAAATTGCGTTTCATATTCAACCGCAATATCCTGGCCGCGCTGGGCATTTCTATCGGCTACACCAACGAGGTCAACGTTACGCAGCCCGGAATAAACACGGCAGTGTCGCTCGCCCATAGTACCAACACCAATTACACCAACTCGAATATTTTTCACGTTGTCTCCTCACTTTGTGGGATTAAATTTAAGAATTATAAATAAGGCGCATCTGCGTCAACAGATGAACCGGCTTCCTAAAAACAGAAAGAGCTTAAGGCAGCTTAACATATGTTTGTATATAAACAGTTTGATAAACAAAAGAATATAGTTAGATTATATAGGTTCTTGTTAAATGAATTTCGTAGATTTGATAGGTGACGAAACACATTTATAACTGGTGTGCAGTCGAGAGTTTTGACGAGGACATTTTAGCCCGGAGAATGACACCACACCTGCATTCGGCTAAAATTATCGAGAAAATTTCTTCAAAGACAATAGACACGTTGTCTATCCCTGCTGTTAAATACACTTTGGCTCAATATGGATTCTAAGGAGGTCATAGAAGTGGAGGCAATGGTCATGCCCGAATGTCTTTGTCGGGCATCCAATAGGTCGTATGGCGCTAGATTCCCGCTAAACTTGTCCTCGCGTAGGCGGGGAAACATGCGGGAC
>JAGRBY010000700.1 GCA_020433835.1 Anaerolineae bacterium
CATACGCGTGGCGCAAATTGGCAATTTACGCTACAAAATTGGGTATTTGCGTAAGTCCTGCTTAATGATAGTTATGATAGAATGTGTTATAAGCCACTGAACACAATGTTCGTGGCTTTTTTTTTAGTGGGGGCGTTAATCGGTATCAAACGTCTCGGCAAAACGTATCCGCTCGGCAACGGAGGGATGCGTATAGAAAATAAATTTCTCCCAGGCCGGCGGCTCAACAATCGATAAGTTCTGCTCGGCGAGCTGCTCGAACAGGCTAACGGAGGCGTCCGGTTTCTGGCTGATGGTCAAGGCAAAGACATCGGCCTGATGCTCTCCAAATCGAGAGATGCCATTTTCGATGGGCAGCGCGAGGGTGTTGGCGAGAAACACCAGCGCCAGTACAAGCGGCAGCCCGGCGATATCGGCAGGGCTACGCAAGCGCAACCAAGGCCAGAGGCGATCCAGCAGCCAGCGCAGCCCAAACAAGCCTAACCAGCCCACCGCACCAACTCCCAACAAACTGAGAAAAACGTGGTGATAATACCAATGGCCCAACTCGTGGGCCAGCACAACCTCCACCTCATCCGGGCTATAGCCGTCGATGAGGGTGTCGTATAGCACAATCTGCTGTGAATCGCCAAAAGCGGTGACATAGGCATTCACCTGAGTTGTTTTGCTGCTGGCGTCGATGACGTAGACCTCATCGGCCACTACCCCGGCCCGTTGGCCCAGGTTGAGAATACGGGCGCGTAAATCGTTATCTGTTAGCGGGCTGACCTCGTAAAATAAGGGCGTGATGATAATAGGAGTTAGCAGCGCAAAAACAAAGAGAAAGAGTACCATCAAGCCCCCGACCGGCAGCGGCCAGCGGCGCGGCAGCAGCTTCATAAAGCTGTAGAACGTAGTCCAAGTGGCGACGGCAATCAGCAGTTCGATGGCTACGGATTTACCCCAATCGCCAAACCAGCCGGCGAGCGTTTGGGTAGAGAGACCAAATTGGTGGGCGACAATAAAGCCTCGGTAGAAATTGAAGGGCAGGTAGATACTAAAGAGTGCCAGGTTGAACAGGCAGATAAAAACGCCTATCGTCAGCAGATCGGTTAGTCTGAGGCGTGGCGGCAATCGTTGGGACAGCCGCCGGATAAGTGCGAGAGAATTGATCGATACCCAGGCGTCGATGCGCTGACGTACAGCCACAGCCATCCCGCTGAAATAAAATGCCAGCAGCAGTATGGGATAAACAACCATACGCTCCAATCGCATCGGTAGCGACAACTGATGATAGGCTTGCGCTTTTGGGCTGCTAATGAGCGTGCCGTCCGGCTGGCGTATGATCGCGGCACCGAGTTCGCCGGCGGTTTGGCCGATATCGGTTAACCAGTAGAGTAGGGGGCTAATGACAATGATAACTATCATTCCCCAGAAAACCCAACGCCAGAATCGTTGTCCTGGATATTGGCCTGATGCGCTGACGGGGGGATGATCAACTGCGTCAGCTTTTGGGGTTTGGGCGTTAATGTTCGGCCTCCTTCGTTTCCTCAGTCGAGATCGTAACAGCGGTATCGTGGCCGTTTTTGGTTTCCATTTCGCTGAGGGTCCGGGCCACTTCCTCAATGGCTAAGCGCTGTTTGCGATACAAATCGGCTTCGCTCATGGCCAGCCGGTTAGCGATATCACGCACACGCATGCCCTGGATAAATTTTAATTCCAGAATATTGTAGATAAGCCACTCTGCCGCCGTGAGTTGGCGTTCGCCTTCAGGCCGCTGCTTTTCGATAGCTTGCTCTAGCACGGCTCTTAGCGCTTTAGATTGGTTGCCGTCGTTGTCCGGCATCGCTTCCTGCACAACACGCAGGTTCAGCAGCGGGCTTTGGGTTAGTTTAGGGCCGCCCCAATAATGGCTAAGCGCATCTTTAACCATTTTGCTAAAATCGGGAGTGTTTACGGGGCTTTTTTCAGTCAGGAGGGCGAGGTTCGGCGCGCCTGCATAACTTATAGCGCTGCTCAACCGCTGAACGCGTCTGATATCAGGAATAATACTGCGTAGCGCGGTAAAAATTTGCTGCTGCAAACGGCGATCCTCTAAGGCCTGTTCGGCGTGATCGAGCAGCAGTGTGGTAATCTCTTCCTCCTCCAGTGTCAGGTCGTATTCCTCGGCTCGGGCCTGAATACCAAGCAGCCCCAGCGAGCGATCGCGCTTTTGGTTTTTAAGAATGACAAACCAGAAATCATTCTGCACGATAAAATGGAGTTGATCGCTGCCGTTTTTCTGGACGATTAAGGTATTGACGTCGATATTGGCAATGGCTTGCTCAACGTCGTCGATAGAGCCAATGTACGCCTCCAGGCGAGGCCCCTGGTTGGCAGCCAGGTTGTAAATAAAACCGGCGCGCACCCGAAGCGTTTCGCACAAGATAATAAGAATATTCTCCAGAGCGCGCTGTAGATCAGAGGTAGTCAGCAGGCGGCGATCAAGTTCGGCTATCCACTGAATTTCGTTGCGGTCTTGAAAGAAAATAACGCTGTCAATGGCCGGCTTGATGATGTTGATGAGCAACTGCGACAGCACAATCACCATGACGATAGATGTTGCCAAAATAAGTTCACGGGGCAGCCCTAAAAATTGATGTTGTTCCGGCAAGATTTGGATAATCGAGATAACGAGCGTGGCTACCAGCGATCCGCGCAGCAGTAAATGAATGAGATTATGCTTGATGACTCGGTCGGGCGACATCGCGCCGAAAAATACCACACTGTAGGCCATCAAAATGAGCATCATTGCGATGCCGATATTGACGAAAAAGAGCACGATAAACAAAATTGCTGTCGGCAGTAAGTCGGGTGTGTTAGCAATAAGCATATAAGGATAGACACCCAACGCCGGTGCGGCAAAAGAAACGGCCAGATAGGTCATCCGTTTGCGTGCGCCCGAAGTGAGGCAGCGCGCGCGTGCTCTGTAAATTTTATAGGCCCCCCAGACCAGCGTGGCGTAGAAATAGCAGGTGAAAATCCAAAAGAAAGGTCCGGATCGAAATTGGGTAACTCCCGGCGAGTAAAAAGGTTTTTGCACTAAATAATTTGATTGAATGGCCAACAGAAGTAAGACGAAGCCAAAAATATAAGCCACTACTACTGTAAAACGGCGTCGCGATGAAATAGCGCGGGTTGTGCGTAACAAAGCGTCCGAAAAATGTAAGTATGCGGCCGGAATAAAAGCGATACCAATCCATTGGAACTTTAACCAGGGAATAGCATCCTCAATGGTGGTAACCTTGTAGAGGGCAACGTCACCGGCATAGGTAAAGCACATACAAGCCAGTAAAATACCAAAGGCTTGGCCAATAGCGCTGCGTAGATTATAGGCAAACATATAAACAAACAGCGAAAAAGCAATAATAACAATAGCTGAGGATAACGCCTCATTGAGGCGGGTTATGATAAAGTTAAATGTAAGCACTTCCATAGTTGATCAAAACAGAGCCACACCCTAAACAGAGAAAATCAGAACGCCCAATCTGTGCCACGGTGTAGCCCGATACTGTAACTTTTGAATTTTTGGTAGATGTGTACGGTACTTAGATGGTTTTGGAGAAGAAGAGCGCGATATCTCCGTTAGCATAGTAGCGCTCGTTGTAGCCGCAGAACTTAAAACCATGTTTCTGAGCAAACGATATCACCGGATGGTTTTTCGTTTGCGCTTCCAGCATGATTTTTTGCAGTTTCTGTTTGAGCGCCCATTGCCTGCCAGACTCAAGCAAACTGGAGCCGTATCCTTGCCGCCGGTAATCTTTATCGATCACAAGGT
>JAGRBY010000701.1 GCA_020433835.1 Anaerolineae bacterium
ACCTGGCTCGACAACCGATTAATGCCCGACCCCGATCAGGTCAAAATTCGGGCTTACAGCACCCAATCGACCCATAAAAAGCTGACCTCGCTGCGGCAGGGGTCGATGATCCACATTTACGATGAGGAGTTCAACCGTAAAGTGGAAGACACCTTCCACGAGGCGTATATGACCCACACCTCGACCTCGCCTAACTACCAGATTTTGGCCTCGCTCGATGTCGGACGGCGGCAGGTTGAGCTGGAAGGGTACGAACTGGTGCAAAAGAGCGCTGAGTTGGCGATGACGCTGCGGGCCAAGATTACGGAACATCCGCTGCTGCGCCGCTACTTTGCCATTCTGTCGGCCCGAGATTTAATTCCCGACGCGTACCGTCCGTCGGGCGTCGAGCAGTATTACGACTCTGAAGATGGTTGGAGTCCGCTGGAGGAAGCCTGGCACTCGGACGATTTTGTGCTCGACCCGACCCACATTACGCTCTACACCGGCAAAGCGGGCATCGACGGCGACACCTTCAAAAATCGCTACCTGATGGATCAATTCAATATTCAGGTCAACAAAACCTCACGCAACAGCGTGCTGTTTATGACCAACGTTGGCACCACACGCAGCTCGGTAGCTTTTCTGATCAGCGTGCTGCTCAAAATCGCCCAGCAGCTAGAGCACGAGATTTCGACCTATAACCCGGCTGAACTGGAGCTGCATCAGCAGCAGGTCAAATCGCTGACCGAGGATCTGCCGCCGCTGCCCGACTTCAGCCGCTTCCACGCCACATTCCGACCCAACCCCACCACCCCGGAAGGCGATATGCGGGCCGCCTATTTTATGGCCTACAACGAGGAGCTGTGCGAATATCTCAAGCTCGACGGTACGATTGAGCAGGTCATTAGCGCCGGCCGCGAGGTTGTATCGGCCTCGTTCATCATTCCCTATCCGCCGGGCTTCCCCATTTTGGTGCCGGGTCAGGTCATCAGCGAGGAAATTTTGGGCTTTCTCAAGGCCCTCGACGTCAAGGAAATTCACGGCTACCGGCCCAGCCTGGGGCTGCGCGTCTTCACCGAAGCAGCGCTAGCCACCGGCGACGGCACATCGGAGCCAGGGTCAGCCAGCACTAACGGCCATCCCGTTGCCGATAAGGTTGTTGCCGCTACGACAGACAGCACTAATGAACCTAAGCAAACAAAGTCGAAGAAAAAAAGTAAATAAGCTATCAGCGGTCAGCCGTCAGCTATCAGCTAAGGGTTATCTGCTGAACGCTGACCGCTGAATGCTGACCGCTATAATCAACGAGGAGGATACTCTATGACAACCAATGGTATGAAACTGAATGGTATTTCCGATATTCGCCGTTTTTTCCAACGCAATGAGACGCCCATCTATTTTATTAGCGCCACCAACTTTAATTTGTTGGGGGCCGATGAGTGGGTCAAGAGTTTCAAGTTTATCACCTACATCGACTGTTTCGACGGCCAGCACCCCAACGTGCTGGTGCCGACTGAAACGCCCCACGATATTTTTGAGAGCATCGAAGAGATCAACAACTATATGCTGGAACACAAAGAGGTGGCCGACTATATCGACAAACGCGGCGGCAGCGGCAAAGCGCTCTTTTTGATGTTCGATGAGGAAACGGAGGCGCTGGCCGAAGAGTTGGGGCTGGAGGTCTGTTTTCCGGCGGCCAAGCTGCGCACCCACATCGACAATAAAGTGACGACCACGCGCATTGCCAACGAAGCCGGAGTTGACTCGGTGCCGAACGTGCTGGGTAAGGTCGACAGCTACGAGTCGATGCTGGCCCTTTCCAAGGCGCTGGGCACTGACCTGGTGGTGCAAACGCCGTTTGGCGACTCCGGCCACACCACCTTTTTCATTTCTAATGAAGAAGAGTGGGAAAAGTACGCCGAAGAGATCATCGCCGAGCCGGAGGTGAAGGTTATGAAGCGCATCAACTGCCGGGGTTCGGCCATGGAAGCCTGCGTAACGCGCCACGGCACGATTGTCGGCCCGCTGATGACGGAGTTGGTCGGCTTCAAGGAGCTAACACCCTACAAAGGCGGCTGGTGCGGCAACGAAATTTATGCCGATACCTTTACCCCCGAAATTCGCCGCAAAGCCCGCGAGTCGACCTACGCTGTCGGCGAGCAGCTTAAAAAGGAAGGCTATCGCGGCTATTTTGAGATCGATTTTCTGCTCGATGTGGATACCAACGATGTTTACCTGGGCGAGATCAATCCGCGCGTAACCGGGGCCAGTTCGATTACCAACCACGCTGTCTTTGCCCTGGCCGATGCGCCGCTGTTTATGTTCCACCTGCTGGAGTGGATGGGCGTCGATTATGAGCTTGATGTACAGGAACTCAACGAACGCTGGGCCAAACCGGAGAACATTGACGATTGGGGCCAACTCGTTATCAAACACCCCGAGGACAACATCGACATCGTTACCCAAGCCCCGCCGACGGGTATTTGGCAGATGGATGACGATGGCAACGTCTCGTTCTCGCGGTACGATACCCACCGTCGGGCCGTTGAGAGCGAGCACGAAGCCTTCTTCCTGCGCATCACCGGCGAGGGTGACTATCGCTACGAAGGGGCCGACCTGGGCATTCTGGTCACCCGTGGTCGCCTGATGACGGATGACTTCCAGCTCAACGACCGGGCCAAGGCCTGGATCAACGGCATCCGCGCTCAATACGCAGCCAAACCACCGGCTGCGTTCACGCCGGAACCGGAAGTGCCGGCGGAAATCGGCAGCTTTAAAATGCTGTAGGGAATTATGAGGGATGAATTATGAATTATGAGGAGTCAGTAGTCTCGATCGAGACGATACTGACGATGAAAATCTAGGAGCGACAAAGCAAGCTTTGTCATCCACGCTGGGATCAAAGTAAACTTTGATGCTCCAGATCTGTATTTTCAAGGGGCGAAGCATCTTCAGATGCGGAGCGGGTTTTGACCCTGCTGTTCGCATCTGAGGATGCTCACTCCGCTCTGCTGTAGTGAATAAATGGTAATTGAGCGTTAAACCAGCCAATTACCAATTACCAATTACCCAATGCGAAAATCATCTAACTCACGATTATAACTATGCAACTCACTCTAGACTCAATCCACGAAGACAAGCCGGGGCCGAAATGGCAGGCGCTGTTTGAGACCACCTGGCCGTTGTATAAAACGTGGTTTTTATCCGAAGGGGCAACGGCGCGACCGGGCTATGTCACATCGCTGAAGAAATTGCGCCAGCATATGCCGGAAATAGTGCCAATCTATCAACAGTTGACCGATCTGGCCGGGGGCGGTGATCTGGCGGCACGGTTTCTGAGCCTGTACTGCCCACCGGCCTATCTAACCGGCTGCTCGCAAGCGGTCTGGCAGGATGACAATCCAATATTGGTGCGTAACTACGATTACAGCCCACACTTGTTTGAAGGTAATCTGCTATACACCCACTGGCTGCGACCAGTCATCGCCATGATCGATTGTTTGTGGGGGGTTCTCGACGGCATCAATGATGCCGGACTAGCCGTATCGCTGGCATTTGGCGGGCGTAAGGTAGCAGGGGTCGGATTTGGGATTCCACTGGTTTTGCGCTATATTCTGGAAACCTGTGAAACTATTCAGGCTGCCACAGAAATTTTACAGCGCGTACCGATCCATATGCCTTACAATGTTACGGTTGTGGATAAACAGGGCCAATTTATAGCCGCTTACCTGGCTCCCGGTCACGAAACCATCATTAATAACGACCCGGTATGTACCAATCATCAGCAACAAGTTGATTGGCATGCCG
>JAGRBY010000702.1 GCA_020433835.1 Anaerolineae bacterium
ATTTAGGCTACTCGCAAGCGGCCTCAGCTATGGGCGATGGTCAGCTTGACGGCTTCTGGATTTTGGCGGCTTTCCCCAACTCCTCAGTGACCGAGGCCACCACTGTAACCGATATTAAATTGATTGATCTGGATACCCCGGCTAAAGAATCGGGCTTTTATGAGGCTATGCCTTTCTACTCGCCCACGGTTTTAACCGGCGGTACTTATGAAGGTGTGCCGGATGATGTCGGCACGTTCCAAGATACTGCGATTTGGATTGCTAACAAAGATGTGCCTGACGAGATTGTTTATGGCGCTCTGCAATCTGTCTTCTCAACAGAGGGTTTAGAGCGGATGGTTGAAGCCCACCCGGCGGCCTCTGAAATGACTATCGATACGGGAGTGGTTGGTATTCCGGTGCCGCTCCATCCGGGTGCGGCCCAGTTCTGGCAAGATCACGGTGTCGAAATTCCTGACAACATTATGCCCTAAAACAGTAGTACACTTTTAATCACTATCTCGGGGCGATAGTGTTAAACCGACCGGTGCGACACTATCGCCCTCCACAGTAATCAAATCGAGGAGGATGAATGCCTGTCAACGAAGATAACAACAACACAACCGATGATCAAAAGCTAACCTTTGACGATATTCAGTTTGGCAGCGCCGATACGGCCACTGAAAACGAGGAAGATCAGAAGCGCCTTAAAGAGCTGATGGAGCGAGAGGAAAAGAATACCCGCACGCTCAACCAGTTCTGGTTTGTCGTCATGTCGGCATTAGCCGCGTTGATGAGTCTTTTCTACATTTATACGGCCGGCACATTACCTGCACCGGTACAATGGCAGCGCGGAATATATGTGGCTCTCACGTTTATTCTGATTTTTATCCTTTATCCGGCCTTTCCTAAATCCGGCACGATGCGCAATTTTGCCGAAAAATTACCCGATCCGTTACGGGGGATTATCGCTCCCAAAGGCGGCCCTGGATTAGCCGACCTTCTTCTTATCGCAGCCACGATTGGGGCGGTTGGTTATTACATTACCCAATTTCCGGCCCTGCAACAGCGCGCCGGGGCTTATAACCAAACCGACTTTTATGTGGCAATTGTCGGCTTACTGTTGTCATTAGAAGTGTCGCGGCGCGTATTGGGTGGCTCGATGACCATTATTGCGGGTGTTTTCTTGCTGTATATGCATTACGGCTACCTGCTTTACGATATACCGATTATAGAAGCGTTTGCCCATCGGGGGCGAGCCTGGGAACGGATAGCGACCGTACTTTATTTTGACCAGGAAGGTGTGTTTGGCGTTATGGCCAGCGTGCTGGTCACTTATGTTATTCTTTTCATCTTCTTTGGTGCCTTTCTTCGAAAATCGGGGGCCAGTCGCTTCTTTATCGACCTGCCGCTGGCTTTGGCCGGTAAATCTGTGGGTGGGCCGGCGAAAGTGTCGGTTATTGCTTCGGCCTTGTTCGGTTCAATTTCGGGCAGTGCGATTGCCAACACCGTGAGTACGGGGGCCTTTACCATCCCGCTGATGAAGAAAGCCGGTTTTAAGCCGCACGTCGCGGGCGCAATTGAGCCGGCTGCCTCGATTGGCGGGATGTTTATGCCGCCGGTGATGGGGGCCGGAGCTTTTCTGATGGCCGAATTAACCTCGATTCCTTATCGGACGATTGTTTTGATTTCGATTTTCCCGGCCATTCTGTACTTTTTAGCCGTGCTGACGATGGTTCACTTTGAGGCCAAGAAACACGGCTTGAAAGGCATCGAAACCGATGTAAAAGCGATGGATATTGTGCGTAAAGAATGGTACATGAGTATCCCGCTGCTGGTTATTGTTGCGATGATGATTCTCGGCTATTCGCCGGGGTATGCGGCCTTTTGGTCGATACTATCGTGTATGGTACTGATGTACACGATGGCCGATAACGTCGCCGACTTTAGGTCGGGCGAGGGCGGGATGCTGGCCGCATTTGGACGCAGCACGGTGCGTATTCTCAAGAGCAGCTACGAAGCGTTGATTGAAGGCGCACGCGACACGCTGGTTATCGGCGCAACGGTCGGCGTGATTGGGATTATTGTGGGCACCATTTATGCTACCGGCATCGGGCTTCGCTTTTCGGACATTATCATCAGTTTGAGCGACGGCAATACGCTTATCGCTATTGTCCTGATTGGGTTGGCCTCGCTGGTTTTGGGTATGGGCGTGCCGGTAACAGCAGCCTACCTGATTGTGGCCGTACTGGCCGTACCGGCTTTAACCGACCTGGGCGTGGCGCTTATTTCCGCCCACATGATTGTTTACTGGTTTAGCCAGGACAGTAACATTACCCCGCCGGTGTGTGTGGCAGCGTATGCGGGGGCTGCCATTGCCGGCTCTGATCCATGGAAGACGGGCTGGACATCGTTTAAGTTTGCCAAGCTGCTGTATGTTATGCCGCTTTTGTTCGCCTTTACCCCGGCGATTTTGCTGGTGGGCGAAGGGGGGCAAATTTTGGTTGATGTCAACTGGGCTGAGGTTGCCTCTTCCTACTTCTCGGCCTTTGTGGGGACGATTGCTTTCTCGGCAGCCACTATGTTTTATTTAGTACGTAAAACAACCTGGTGGGAGTGGATTATCTTTGCCTTTGGCACGTTCTTGTGCTTCTTCCCCGATCTGCTGACCGATATTGTTGGTATCGCCATTGTAGTCGCCGTGTGGTTCTGGCAGCGGTACGATGTAAAACGAAAAGAGGAACTTATGAACCACGTACCGGAGGGAGCAGGCGGTTAATGTTTAAGAAAAAAATCCTGATCCCACTTGATGAGTCGAAACAGAGTCGGGCCATCCTCAATGTCATTCAGCGTTTTTTTCGGCCAGAGGATAGTCATCTCATCTTACTTCAAGTTGTTAGCCCAGAACTGGAAGCGCTCGCTCTGCCGCCGGCCCATGCCGCGCTGGAATGGACGCCGGCGATGTACAGCTATCTCCAAAGTTTTCAGGAGTTGGAGCATGAGCATCTGCTGGAGCGGCAGAAGTATTTAAAGACGAACCTGATGGCCGGTATAACGGAGGAAGCTGCGCCTCTTATCAATCAAGGCTACCAGGTTACACCGGTTGTACGTTTTGGGGAACCGATTCAGCAGATTGAGAATTATATCCGTGATGCGCGGGTCGATTTGGTGGCGATGGTAACCCACGCCCGAGAAGGCATCGGACGGCTGTTGTTTGGGAGTGTGGCCGGTGCTCTGGTTCACGATCTATCGGTGCCGATCTTGTTGCTGCATCCTCAGACAAAGAACGGGAATGATCAAACAGGGTAATGAGGCACAGCCTTTGAAAGTGTCGAAAAACGCCGCGTTCGAGTGAATGCGGCGTTTTTTGTTGATGTGCGGAGTAGGGAGTAACGAAATTTACTCCCTACTCCTTACTTCTTACTCCCCGGTTTGGGCATATGGTTATTTATATTGATAGTCTAATCCTCCGTTTGAGGGAGGAATTTCTTTTTTGTGTAAGGGACAAATTGATGTTGCACTGATAAAACAACAGCGGATTGTGAACACAAACGGATAAGACGAGCAAAAATCCGCTCCTTTCGTCTATCGGTTGTTGTCTATTTCTTGCAATATGTCGTTGACCACTACAGAATTTTTTTTTGAAACGCTGCGGGGCTGATTTAACGGCTTGGTATAGCAGCGGAATGACAAATTTCCGTTCGGAATGGCATGTTCACGAAAATTTTTTAAAGAAAAGTTTTTTTCTTTAATGGATCAAACTTTTCATGACATGTTCAAACAAAAGTACAATAAAACCCAATTCTT
>JAGRBY010000703.1 GCA_020433835.1 Anaerolineae bacterium
GATCAAGAAAACTGGTCAGAATACCAGGATAATCAAGATGCTGACAGTACCGAGAGTGACGAGGCTTCCGAGGCGTAACGCTATTCAATCTATTTTACAGCAGTTGTAGTCTATTTAAAACCGTTTTTAGTAAGTTAGTTTGTAAACCAACTATAGAAAACAAGCTCGTCGCATAAGGAACCGTAAATGAGTGACAAATTTGATCGTTTTACTAAACGAGCCCGTAGGGTGCTGACCCTTGCTCAAGAGGAAGCCCAGCGTCTAAACCATAATTACATAGGCACCGAGCATTTGCTCTTGGGCCTTGTTCGAGAAGAAAATGGTGTAGCCGTTAGAGTTCTTCGGGACTTAGGGGTTGATCCTAAGCAAATTCGAGAAAGAGTGGAACGCACCGTCGGGCGAGGGCAACGTGCCATGTATGGCAAGTTAAGCCTGACGCCCCGAACCAAACGGGTGATAGAATTAGCGGTGGACGAAGCCCGCCGCTTAGGACATCACTATATTGGTACGGAGCATCTGCTTCTTGGCTTGGTACGTGCCGGCGAGGGTGTCGCCGTTGATGTCCTCAGAGGTTTGGGAGTTGGACTTGACAAAGTTCGCTCACAAACAGCGCGAGTCATGATGGAAACTTCATCACAATCATCCAGCAGTACCTCGACACGAGAGGCTTCAAGCAAAGGAACGCCTCTGGTCGATCAGTTGGGTACGGACTTAACCGCTCAAGCGGAAGAAGGTAAGCTAGACCCGGTTGTGGGTCGTCAAACTGAAATTGAGCGCGTTATCCAAATCTTGTCTCGACGTACAAAAAATAACCCCGCTCTTATTGGAGAGCCGGGTGTTGGAAAAACCGCTATTATTGAAGGTTTGGCTCAACGAATAGTTAACCGTCAAGCGCCGGATACACTTTTAGGCAAGCGTGTTGTTATGCTTGATGTCGGCTCTCTTGTAGCCGGAACGATGTATCGAGGGCAGTTTGAAGAACGTTTAAAGCGTGTTATCGACGAAATAAAAGAATCCGGCGCTATCTTGTTTATCGACGAACTGCATATGCTCGTCGGTGCCGGTTCGGCGGGAAGCTCGGTCGATGCTGCCAACATTCTCAAACCGGCTTTGGCCAGAGGTGAACTACAATGTATTGGTGCCACGACGCTTGATGAATATCGAAAGAATATCGAAGGTGATGCTGCCTTGGAACGCCGTTTCCAATCGGTTATGGTCGAAGAGCCATCGATCGATGAAACTATCGAAATTCTCAAAGGTATTCGAAGTCGGTATGAAGCACACCACAATCTAGAAATCACGGATGAAGCGCTTAATGCTGCCGCAATTTTGGCGGCCCGCTATGTACCGGATCGCTTCATGCCTGATAAAGCCATCGACCTTGTCGATGAAGCTGCGGCTCGGGTTCGACTTTACAAAATACCTTTCGCTGCCGAACAAGAAAAACTGGTAAAATTCGGCGAATCGTCTGAGGAAGATGACATCAGCTTCTCAAACCGGTTATCCTCCTCTATCTTATCGGATGAGGATAATGATGATGGTTCGCTGGATGATATTGATTTGAATTTTGACAGCGATACAGACAGTCCGAAAGTTACGGAAGAAGACATTTCAGAAGTGGTTGCGATGTGGACAGGTATTCCTGTACGCCGTTTAGCCACGGAAGAGAAAGAACGTCTGCTTCAAATGGAAGAGGTTTTGCACCAACGTGTTATTGGTCAGCATGAAGCCATTGAAGCCATTTCGAAAGCGGTTCGCCGTGCACGAGCCGGTCTTAAAGACCCGAAACGCCCTATTGGTACGTTTATCTTCTTAGGCCCGACCGGTGTTGGTAAAACGGAATTGGCTAAAGCTTTAGCTGAATTTATGTTCGGCAGCGAAGATGCGCTCATTAAACTTGATATGAGTGAGTTTATGGAGCGGCATAACGTAGCCCGATTAGTAGGTTCACCACCCGGATACGTTGGTTTCGAAGAAGGTGGGCAGCTTACAGAAGCCGTTCGACGCCGACCGTATAGCGTTATTCTGTTTGATGAGATCGAGAAAGCGCACCCCGAAGCGTTTAACACCCTCTTGCAAATTATGGAAGATGGGCGATTAAGTGACGCTAAGGGTAAGAAAGTTGATTTCCGCAATACAATACTTATTCTTACCTCTAACGTTGGGGCTGACCTTATCAAACGCGAAACCAGCCTTGGCTTTGTTGTATCAAAGGATGAGTCGGTATCGGAAGAAAGCAACTATAAGAAAATGCGCGAGAAGGTTATGAGCGATATGGAGCGCACTTTCCGCCCCGAGTTTCGTAATCGTCTTGATGGAACCATTATCTTCCGCGCTTTGACGCGAAGTGAAATTGGCGAAATCGTTGATCTGTTGCTGGCTCACGTAGAAGAGCGACTTAAAGAACATGAAATTATCTTGACCATCACGGATGAGGCCAAAGACTTTTTGGCTGAGCAAGGGTACGACCCAGATTTTGGTGCCCGTCCGCTGCGTCGCGTCATTCAAAGCTTTATCGAGGATGCGCTATCTGAAGGCATTTTGGCCGGAGATTTCAAATTTGGTGATACGATCCAGGCCGAGGTTGAAGACAATAAAATTGTTCTAAAAGCTATCTCTTCTGAAGATAAAGAAGTAGTAATGCCAGAAGTAGCTTAACGGCTATTTAAGTTAAATCAAAAAGCCCTACAGTTATGTAGGGCTTTTTTTATTTACAGTAATTTTGTTAGAATGCATCTGTATCTATTTCTTGCTCAACATGAGCATTGATAACTTCAAGAAGATAGGTTGAGCTAAACGGTTTCGTGATACACGCATTAGCACCTAGCTCTGTAGCTTTAATCGTTTCTTCTAACTGACCAAGCGCTGTAATGATGATAATAGGAATATGACTTAGATCGGGATCGGCTTTTACTGTCTCTAAAAACTCATAACCGTCCATAAAAGGCATTGCAATATCACACGTAATGACATCCGGTTGATGCGTTTTTACTAATTCCAGCCCCTCGACACCATCATTTGCTTCTAGCGTAGTAACACCGGCCCGATTGAGCATTCTTACAATGAGGCGGCGAATATGAACAGCGTCGTCAATAACAAGAACTTTTAGCATGGTCATCAAAACCGATCACATCAAGTCTTGTTGAGCTTCTTGGTAGGAAGCATAGATAGGGAATACTCTATCTAACATCGTTAGTCGAAAAACAATCTGGGCTTGAGGCTGCGCTCCGCTCAATACTAAGCTGCATCCGTTTTCACGCGCTAAGCGCAACCCCGAAACAAGCGCCGCCAAGCCGGAGCTATCGACAAAATGTACCCCTTGCAGGTCAAGGATAATTTTCTTAGACTCGGGCGAATCAATAAGTTGTTGAAAGACAGATCGAAGATTCGGACTATTTTTAGCGTCCAGTTTACCTGTGGGTCTGAGCAAGAAAATATCCGCTTCTAGTTGTTCTTGAGAAACGTCCATTTCTTTAATCAATCTCAGCTAATGCTGTCTTGAGCATCCTCTAAAGTGTCGTGGATTTCAAAAACGCGATCAAACATCGTCAGCTCAAAAAGAAGACGGGCCTGTGACTGGGGCGCGGCCAACTTGAGATTTGACGACTCACCACCGAGTGTCTTCAAGCCTGAAACAAGTGCGGCTAGGCCCGAGCTATCGATAAAAGGAACGTCATGCAGATCAACTATTACCTGAGTCACACCCTGATCGACCAAATTTCTAAAGGTTTGTTTCGCTTCTTCGGCTGAACGGGCATTTAATGCGCCGCTCAAGGCTACAATAC
>JAGRBY010000704.1 GCA_020433835.1 Anaerolineae bacterium
CTGGCCCACACTTTTTTTTTTTCTTTTAAATCGCTTAACAAGATCGGTTGATTGTGTTAGATGACGATGCATGACTTTAACCGCGACGTGGCGCTCTAAACCAGTTTAATAGGCTTTGTACACTTCGGCCATCCCGCCCTGCCCTAGCCGTTCTGTTAAAACATATTTTCCGAGTTGATAATTGACTAAGCTCATCGACTCCTCGCTTTGTGTTAGTCGGCGATATTCTCATTTCAAGATGATAGAAACAAATGCAAACGTGTCACATTAGAACAAAACAAGACATTGAGTTATAGCAGCGAACATTCGTCGCCGCCCCGACAATGTCTTTTGGCTCTGTGATGTATAGGTGGTTCTAAATTAGCAGCTATCTGCGAAAAAAGTGCGAAATAGAAGCGCCATCCTCTTCGTGCCGCGAGCCGAAAAACAGCCGATCTAAACATGATGAGAAAAATAGCCAAGTATTGACATCATCGTTAATTTGCAGTAGTATCAGGTTATTTTTGAACATATGTTCGATTGACGAGACAACCGGAAAGCGAGAATGTATGGCCACCTCCCTCCCTGCATTAAAACGGGAATTTAGCATTTCGGAAGCCTATGTTTACAATCATTCCGGCCCGCTGCGTTGGGTTTTTTCCCATTTGTGGCGGTATAAAGGTTTTTTGCTGTACTATTGGGTCGGTACCCTTATTATGAACGCCCTTTTTTCCTCTGTTCCCCGGCTAACCGGCCAGGCGTTCGATATTGTTTTAGAGTCGCAGCCCGATACCGGCCGTTTGTTATTTGTTGCTCTGGCTATTTTAGGAATTGTCTTGACGCGTGGTCTTATAGATCTTTCCAACGCCCTTTCTGTGGAAACATTGGGCCAGCGCCTGGAGCGCGATGCCCGCGATGAGTTGTACGTTAGCCTCCTGGGCAAAAGCCAAACATTCCACAACCGGCAGCGCGTGGGCGATGTTATGGCCCGCGCCACCAACGACATCCGCCAGCTTAACCCCATGATCAACCCCGGTTTTTCGCTGACAACAGACGCCTCCCTCAGTCTGCTGATGCCCATCGTTTTCATCGCCTTCATCAAGTTGGAGCTGCTGCTTGCTCCCCTTATCTTTGTGGGGCTGATGGCGCTGGCGCTGCGTCATTACAACCGCCAGCTTCGTCCGGTGGTCGGGCGAGTGCGCGCCCAATTCGGCGAGATGAACGCCGGTCTGGCCGAGGCCATCTCCGGCATTGAAGTTGTCAAATCGACCGCGCAAGAGACGCAAGAGCAGCACAAATTTCGAGCCAACGCCCGCCTCTACCGTGATGCCTTTGTCCAGCAGGGGCAGGTCGAAGCCCGTTATCTCCCGCCGCTTATTCTGGGCATCGCCATGGCCGGAGCTTTTAGCCACGGGTTGTGGTTGGTCATCCAGCAGCAGATAACCGTCGGCGATTTGGTAGCCTATATGGGCTTGATGAGCATTTTGCGCTTTCCCGCCTTCATCTCCATCTTTACATTCTCGCTTATTCAACTGGGGCTGGCCGGAGCTGGACGCATTTTAGAACTTATGCAGCAAGAAACCGAACTCGATGAAAACAAAGCGGGCCACCAGGCGTCGATGCAGGGTCATCTCCAATTTAAGAATGTCACATTTTACCTAGGCGAGAAACCGGTCTTAACCAACGTCTCGTTCGAGGCCCGGCCGGGCCAGACCGTGGCCATTGTCGGCCAGACCGGCTCCGGCAAAAGCACCCTCACCAAACTGGTCAATCGCATTTACGACGTGAGCGAAGGCCGCATCCTAATAGACGGCATTGATGTCCGCGACTGGAACATGGCCTCGCTGCGCTCCCAAATTTCAACCATCGAGCAAGACATCTTTCTCTTTTCGCGCACGATTGCCGAGAACATCGCTTTTGGTCTGGGCCAACAGGTCGATCAGCCCGCCATCGAACAAGCCGCCCGCGCTGCCCAGGCCCACGACTTTATCACCAGCTTCAAAGACGGCTACCAAACTGTCATCGGCGAGCGAGGCGTAACCCTGTCCGGCGGCCAGCGCCAGCGGCTGGCCATCGCCCGGGCGCTGCTCACCGCACCCCGCCTGCTCATGATCGATGACTCCACCAGCGCCATCGACAGTGCCACCGAAGATAAAATTCAACGCGCCATCAACCGCGTGTTGGAAGGCCGCACCACCCTGCTTATCACCCACCGCCTGTCCCAAATCCGGCGTGCCGACAAAATCTTAGTACTCAAGCAAGGTCACATTGTCGATCAAGGCAGCCACACCGAACTTATGGCCCGCTGCGATCTCTACAAACGCATTTTCGCACGCTATGAATAAGAGTAGGTAGACGGGAGTAGGGAGTAGGGGATTTAGAAATCAAGGATACTCACTCCGCATCTTACCCCCTACCCCCGAACTATCAAGGAGATTTCAATGGGCTTTCTCATGGACGGCCTCGATGCCGAAGCGTACGACCGCTCTTACTCAGATGGTGAACTGCTGCGGCGTATTCTGACTTACTTTAAACCGCAGTGGCCGGTTATGGCCTTCGTGGCGGTCGTCATTGTCGCCAACGCGTTGGTCGATGCCTTGCTGCCGTTTTTGATTTCGCGCGGCATCGATGCCTTAGGCGAGTCGCCCTCTTTTAGCGACACGACCTGGCTGCTGGTGGCTATTTTGCTGTCAGGTATCTTTTCGTGGGTCTTCAACTTCTTCAACCGCTGGTTTACGGCGCGGGCTGTAGGCGATGTGGTGCTCAACTTGCGTGAGGATGCGTTCGATGCTGTTGTCGCCCGCGATATGTCCTTTTACGATGAGTTTTCATCGGGCCGAATCGTCAGCCGGGTGACATCCGACACCCAAGATTTCTCCAATGTGGTGACCCTAACGCTTAACCTGATGAGCCAGGCATTGCTGGTCTTGATTTTGGTCAGCCTGATGTTTTATATCGATCGATCGCTGGCGCTGATTACGCTGATCATCGCGCCATTGGTGATTTTTACGGCACTGATGTTCCGACGCATCGCCCGCCAAACCACGCAGCAGGCTCGGCGCGTGTTGGCCGAAGTCAACGCCAACGTCCAAGAGTCGATCACCGGCATCCACATCGCCAAAAACTTTCGGCAAGAGCAGACCATTTACAATGAGTTCACGCAGGTCAACGCCCAGTCGTATCGTATCAACCTGCGGCAGGGCTATGTCTTCGCCGGTATTTTTCCGATTTTGGGAACCGTAGCCGGCATTGGCACCGCCCTGGTTGTTTACTTTGGCGGCCAGAGTGTGCTAGGTGGCGCTGTTTCCGCCGGTAGCTGGTATTTGTTTGTCCAGAGTGTTGATTTTTTCTGGTTTCCGCTAACCGGTATCGCCTCCTTTTGGAGCCAGTTTCAACTGGGCCTATCAGCCAGCGAGCGCGTGTTCGCCCTGATCGATGCCGAACCGCGCGTGGTGCAAATTAGCAACCAGCCGGTGCCAAAACTGGCCGGACGCATCGAGTTCAAAGACGTTACTTTTAGCTACACTGACCAAGAGACCGTGTTGAGCCATTTCAATATGACCATCCGGGCCGGTGAAACCGTAGCTCTAGTTGGCCATACCGGAGCCGGTAAATCGAGCCTGGGCAAACTGGTGGCCCGTTTCTACGAATTTCAGGAGGGACAGCTTCTGATCGATGATCAGGATATTCGCTGCTTCGATTTGCAAGCCTATCGCCGTCAGTTAGGCATCGTGCCGCAGACGCCCTTTTTGTTCAGCGGCACGGTCGCCGATAATATCCGCTACGGCAACCCCGACGCTACCGA
>JAGRBY010000705.1 GCA_020433835.1 Anaerolineae bacterium
GATGCCATCATATTCGGTTTTACTCCATAATTTCAATCTGGTCGGGATGGTCCACAATAATTTCTGGACTGTTTTGATAGAGTTTTATCTGGCCCGTTACGTGAACGGATTTATCTCGATAGTAATTGTCGGGCAGGTCGGGAAACAGTTGCCAGGCATCGGGAAAAATAACGACCTTAAAGCTGTTTTTGTAATCCTGGTCAAAATTTAAGAAGATGACCTTACCCGAGTTATACGTATCCACCACTTGCCCGGCAACAGTGATGGTTTGGCCGGCAAAGTTAGCGGCTTGTTGCCACGGCACCGCTTCATCCGCAAGCGCGGCGGTGGTGGCGGGTGGTGCAAAGGTGTCGGCGCTTACGGTTTCGGCCGGCGGTACTTCCGTTAACTCTACAACGGGTTGAGCCGTTGCGGCCGGTGCATTTTGGCAGTTGCAGCTGCTCGGAACCGGTTGGCCGAGCGTGAGCGCCACTTCAATCTGCCATGGATCGCTGATGATGATTTCCGGCGTGCCCTGATATTCTTCAACAACACCTTCGATGCGAACCAACTTTCCGTAAAAAAGCGTTTCCGGGGCCGTTGGGAATTTCGGCCAATCATCGGCAAAGATAACGGCGGTAAAGTCACTTTTGTAATCCTGCGAGAAATTGAGAAAAACCGCACTGCCTGAATTATGGGTGCGCAGGATTGTCCCTTCGACAATAATCGATTCGTTGATAAACGCGCCGGCATCTTCAACCGGAATTACATCATCACGCAGGCCGTTGGGCCACACCAGATTTTCCACAACCTCTGAGGGGAGTTCCTGCCGACGGCTGACCGGCTCAGGGGTGTTGGTTGGATAGGGCGTGTAGGTCGGATAGGGTGTGTACGTTGGATACGGAGTTGGTGGTTCGGACTGACAGGCGGTGATAACAAGGATTAGGGTTAACAGTAAACTCGTCGAAAAGAGGTGTCGCATGGGAAGTTCTCCAGGATGGTTGTTGGAATAATCTATGCAATTGTATTGTAATTTCGTAGTATACTGAGGTTAATTACGGGAGTCAATCATTCACCCCGGAAAATTAGGGTTATTGCAAAGTCCAAAAGCCAAGGCGATGTTGGCGTAGGGGCGAGGCAACTCGAAAGAAATTGCGGTTGAAACTGAGACTCCCATTCGAGTTGCCTCGCCCCTACTTTGCTTTTCATCACGTCATGCCCGCATGGTTTAAGCGGGCATCCATTCCACACGACCTATGGATGTCCGATAAAACCATGCGGGCATGACGAAGCAGATACGTAAAAGTGCTGGTCTCGTTCTGTTTTTAGTATAGCATGATGCTGATCAAGAAATTGGACCAATCTTCTTTCAACAACTAGGGTTCCGTCGTCGGTTCGGTTGTTTGCTCCGGAGTGGTTTCCTCGGTAGGTTCGGGCGATGGCGCGGCGGCCTGAACCGTTATGGTCACCGTCGCGTTATCGCATTGGCCGGTTGTATCACAGAGACGATAGGTAATGACATCATTCCCGCTAAAATCGTTATTGGGAGTGTAAACCATGTTACCGCCATCAATAAAGGCACTGCCGCGATTGGGGCCGCCGGTGATGGTTAGCGAGCCGATATCAAGATTGCCGTCCGGATCGCTATCGTTGGCCGTTACCGGAATGCTGACCGATACACCGGCGGTGGTTGCGGCGGTATCGTCATTGGCAACGGGCGGGTTACCGGACGCCTGGGCTGTAGCGGTTGCCGCTGCCGAAGTGGCGGTGGCATTGGCGGCAGCGGTGACGGTGGCATTGACCGCGGCGGTGGCGGTGGCATTGGCCTGGGTCGTGGCGGTGGCATTGTTTTCAGCCGTTGAGATAGCCTGCGCCCGGGCCGTGGCCGTGGCGATGGCTGCCGCCGTACCCGTGGCGTCGATCGTGGGGGTGGGCGTGGACGTATCGGTCGGCTGAAGGGTGCCGGTGGGCGTATTGGTCGCGGTGCTCGGCACCGGCGTTAGGGTTGGCGTGTTGATTGGGGTGGCGGTGCTGCTTTCCGGAAAGGATTGGGTTGGTGTTGGCTCTAAGGTGGAGGTAGGGGTCCGCTCATCAGGTGGTACTGCACTGTCGATTGTGGCCGTGGGCGTGAGGGTATCGAGCGTTGGAATGGAAGGGGTGGCCGTTGAGACCGAAAAAGGCGTTGGTGTAAAATCTTCTACCGGCGGTGCCGTTGCCAGGGCAACAATACCAATACAGTAGCATGGAACCGTCGCGCCGATAATCCCCACAAGGACCATATAAATATTGCGTCTGCGTTTGGGCAAACTGTTGAGCCAGTCGAGCATATCCGTCCGTTCCCAGAAAGTTGATGAACTTAGAGACTGGTTTAAAAGCTTTCAACGGTCCACAGATGGCCACAGATGCGCACTGATAGAAATAAAGGGAGATAAAAATCAGTGATCGTGTAGCTGTGTGAGTCTGTGAACACCTCTGTAAAACTTCACCTTTAAAGCAGCTTCTTAGCTCTATAATAAATTTGGGAAGGGGAGTTGTCAAACTAACAATGGTGAGCGATGCCCGCCATTGAGGGGTCTCCAGCTGCTGACGCTCGGCAACAACAGCCGGTCTGATGATAACTTGATTCTGCATAGCGACCTCCTGGCCGTGTAATATCCTCTTGATCACGCGTGAAACGGACCTTTCTGCGCGTTAGACCATACGATCACGGTCGTGATCGGACCTTTCTATGCTCAGCAACAAGCGATCACAGTCGTGATCCTACCCTTCTGTGCGCTCACCCTGCTGATCGACTGCCCGCCATTTCGGCAGCGAAGGCAGAAAAAACAGTTTATCAACATCTCACTGAGTATTTTTGGTCAACCGGTCATTCACAATACCGGCTTCACCCTGGCTATGGCGAAAGCAACCAGGCAATAAAAAACGCCAACGGAAAGTTGGCGTAGAGCCGGATGAACGCCCGCCCTCGTTTAACTGCGGCCTGACCACGCTGCAAAAAGGCTATCCTAGCGCATTAAGCCCAGCTTGAGCCGTCAGCTTAAACGCGATTGTTGGGCCGCTTTTTGCTGTTTTGGCCTAGCCGATGATGCCTTACTGCCCACATTGCCGTTCGCAAGGTATACCATCAGAATCACCATCTATCTCTACATCGGGACAATTTTTAACATAAAATCGTGCTTCCTTGCAGGTCATTTCACTACAATATCGCTTTCCCTCACATTTATAACCCGAAAAATCTTCTTCAACGCCTCTGTAATAAACAAAAAAAGAAACCGAAATTAATACCAAAACTAAAAACACAACCCACAAGCCAAATATAAGCAAATATCCATTTCTACCTTTTTTAGTGCGTGGTTTACCTGGAGTTTTGGTTAATCCTTCAATTCTTGCAGATTTTGCCTGTGCTTTACCATCATCGCCACGTTCTACTTGAAAGTAGATTATATCTCCTACAACAGGTCTACGAGGCATATCTCTTAAGGCTGTGATGTGAATGAAAAATTTCTCTTCGCTTGATGGTGATTTTATGAATCCAAATCCTCTTTCATCATTCCACCGTACAAGCTCGCCTTTGTATTCCATTTAATTACCTCTATAGTCTCAGTAGATCCAATTTTGCGCGTTATCTTTCGGTTGAAGAAGTCCGCCATTTCAAACAAAAAGCAAGTTGCTTTTCAGCAGTATTTTCGCTTTGGCTCACTATGTGTTACGAGGAGGAACGCTGGCCGATGTCATTCCCGCATGTTTCCCCGCCTACGCGAGGACAAGCTTAGCGGGAATCTATCGCCATAAGACCG
>JAGRBY010000706.1 GCA_020433835.1 Anaerolineae bacterium
GACGTTTCGCTTTGCCGGGCCAAAACAAAATGATCCCACAGGCTGGCTACCCCCAAAAAAGCGAGCGCCGGATCGCAGTAGGCGGCCATAAACAATTTAACACGACGCAGAACGCCCGGTTTGCCATGATACTGCGTTTCGGCCGGTTGTGTGAGGATATCGCAATACTGCTCGCATAAAAAAGCTGTGCGCTCGTTACACACAGCGGCAACTTTCTCCACCGATAAGAGACCTTTGTAGACAAAGGAGTGGAGCAGGCCGGCGACCTGCAACTCCGGCTCGGCGTTCCATTCGGCCAGTGTTTGGGCAACCGCCATGCCGTGCTGATGACTTTCCGTCAATGTATGGGGTCTATAGTGCATAAATGAGGCCTGGGTAGAAGGTGTTGTTTCCAAAACATCGTTACACGTTGTAACGATTTCTTTAGCCAGGGCCAGCGCCCGATCAATTATAAGAGCAGGTGAATTAGTAGCATCTTGGGTAGGCATCGGTGCCCTCCTCTAGATAAATGTGTATTTACACAAATATATGTGTAATTCCATATTGACATCTGGAAAATTGTGTAATATACTGTGTGTAAGTTGAAGGTTCAAAGATATTTTACACAAATGTTGTGAATAAGGCAATGAGGAAAGGAGTGGGTTTATGTCTATGCTTATACTAATTATCGGTTTACTCATTCTCCTTATCTTACTGGGTATTATCCAGCTAATTGCTCATTATGTTTAGGGATAAGGAGTAATAAAACAAACATTAAAAAATCAAAGCTTTTGTTCTACCTATCTTAGGTAGAACGCTATTCATCAAAGGAGACTTATCCCTTATGATACGGTGGAAGAAACTTAACCCCAATGAACGTTTGTTAATAGAAAGCCCGGTTAATCGGTACCGGATTGCTGGACCGGGTTGGGTTTACCTAACCCCTCGGCAACGCGCGTTAGCTACGGTATACGTCGGTCCTCAAGCCCGGTCGTTGACGCTAGAGAATGTTCGGACAGCAGAAAATGTTCCTCTAAAGTTAGCGATGAAGATCATATACAAGGTCGATACGGAACTTTTGACAGCAGATTTGCTCCCCAAAATTCCGGGTTTGAATGACGGCGGCTGGTCCGGTTCCGTGGATTGGCATTCAGAATATGTTATGCGACAACTTATGGCCCAACGACCATGGCAAGAGATCAACCACGACGAGGTTCAAAAACGTCTGGAGCGACTGTTCACCCAAACGCTGAACGACCGCCTCAAAGGTTTAGGATTGCAGGTGATAGCGGGCTGTGTGATACGAGCGGAACTGCCAGAGAGTTTACAGCGGACCCTGATTCAAGGCGAAGAAGATCGCGTCGAGGCCGGCAGTCGGGCCAAGGTGTTACAGAGCTACTTTGAAGTTTTTGGCCAAAACTTGCCGCAAGCGATGCCGTTTATCGTCCAGTGGGAGATGTTGAATACCATTCATAAGAACAACCCTCAAATTTTGCTAACACCGAATGGTGCATTTCCCAATCTGACTCAGGGACTGAGCGGTACTTCTGGTAACATTTTTCAAATGCAGCTGCCTATCTGGGAGCAAAATCGAGCCAATTAAGCCGGTTAGCCGTTTGTAGTAACGGCTTTAGGCGTAAAATACAAAACGTTTAGGGAAGAAGGACAGCGTACTCGCGTTGTCCTTTTTTGTTTTTAAGGTTTGCGTGGTTCGTAGAACAATTTGCTAAATTGTTTGTGTTTTGGGCTGTGCGAGGCACAAATTAGCAATTTGTGCTACACATGATTAAACCACAAAGCCAAAAATAATCTGCGCGACCAGAAGCACAATACCCGCAAAAAACACGTTTAGAGCAGCTTTCAGCCATCGACCTGTTGCTGAACCTGTGATGGGCTGTAACATCTGCGCCCCAACCACAACACCGAGCACCACCAACAGCCAATCGAATACGCGCCACAGCACACCCCAGTGGGGATCGAGCCAGCGCGTGGTTATCATCGTGTAATTGATACCAGCCAGGCCATCCGGCAAGAAAAAGGTCAGGTAGAGAAGGTAGATAACTAACAAACCGCTCATCAGCGCGATGAAAATGCGGGTGAAAAACCAGCGATATAGGGTTATCAGATTACCTGATTTCTGATGGCGCGTTGCGGCTTGCTTTACGATGATCTCATCAATCACGGAATGGATGCCTCAATAAGGAAGAAACGTATCAAGCAGAATTAAAAGGGCAGTGGGGATGAACAGCAGGGCGAAAACAACAACCGCGATGAAATTCGCTGCCCGTTGGTAGCGCCACCAGTCGGGCTGCAAATCGAGGATAACCAAACGTAGGCTGTCGATGGCGTAGAAGAGAATGCAGAAGAAAAGAACAAGGTGAACCAATCGCGGTAGCGGTTGCCGGTAATTGAGGCTAAAGGCATGAAATATTTGCGGCCCGAGGCTAATCAAAACGAGGTGATACAGATGCAGCAGCAAAAAGAGCAGTACGCCAAATTTCACACCCTGACGCAGCTGCTGAAATATCGTTTCGAACGATTCCAGGCCGGAAGTTGCCATTTTTGTTTGGTGAATATTGTCCATAACTGTCCATCAAGCGCTAAAATTTGCGTGGCTCACTTTAGTGGAAGCCGGGTTAAAACGCAAAAAAGCGAAGTCGATGTCTGTTTGTTTTACACAAATGCACGGACTTACGCAGTTGGTCGGATTAAATCAGGTGACAGTCACTTTCTGATGAAAATGCGTATTCGTTTGCCCCAAAGAGGTCGATTTAGAGGCGCAAGCGACTGTCACCTTGTCACCTTTGATTAAAATATTCAATAGAGTGTATCGATAAATCCCTCTTGAATGCCCGTGTCAAAGCACTATAATGAAACAAATTGTTGATTAAATATAAGTTTCAGCTTGTCAGCAGGCGCAGGCAAAGGCTAAGGCTAAGGGAAATAAACTGTGGTTAAGCATCGCCTTAGAAATCGGCTCGTTTTCTTTGCGTTTTTCTCAGCCTTAGCCTAATTTACACAAAATAGCTACCATTTCGGAGAGAGAAACACGCTAATGAACCATAACATTTCTATTCGACCCGCAGCCCTAACCGATGTGCCGACCATTCATGAAATCTATAGCTTTCATGTGCAGCACGGTTTGGCTTCGTGGGAATTGACACCGCCGTCTCTGGCAGAAATGCAAACAAGGATGAGCAACCTGTTCGAACAAGGCTACCCTTATTTTGTCGCCGAGATCGATGGCCGCGTGGCCGGTTATGCCTACGCCGGAGCGTATCGTGCCCGGCTCGGTTACCGCTACACCGTGGAAAACTCGATCTATGTCCATCCACAGTATCAGCGCAAAGGGCTGGCGCGTGTTTTGATGGTTGAGCTTATCGAAGCGTGTGAAGCGTTGGGCTATCGCCAGATGATAGCGGTGATTGGCGACAGCGGCAATACACCCTCAATTACACTCCATCAGGAATTGGGTTTTGTTCATATCGGTACATTGCCCAGCATCGGCTTTAAGCATGGCCGTTGGCTGGACTGTGTACTGATGCAGTGCCCTTTGGGGGATGGGGATCAGCGTTTGCCCGACGGTAGCGCTGACGCTAGCTGATTCTTTTGACCGGACCGTGGTGTCTTAAAGACAAAAAAATCCTCTCGCGGATAGTCCGCGAGAGGATTTTTTACACAAATTTCGAAAAGGTTCGTCTACTTCTTCGCGCCGTTGAGGCTTACCGTTGGGGTTATACCCTGGAAGCTGGCAACCATAAGATCACGGTTCATATTCGCAATGAAGTCGAGG
>JAGRBY010000707.1 GCA_020433835.1 Anaerolineae bacterium
TTAAACCGTGGAGAGTAGGAAAGAACCCCGGTTTTTGCCTAAATCGTAAGTATGTTGCCCAATTGAGCATCCCTATAAGCCTTTGCGGTCTCATGTTCAAGAAAAACCGGGGTTCTAACGCTATCACAATTGTGTGCAGAGCTACCAAAATTCATACACCCTTAAAAAGTTCTGCACAACTTCTGCATATTTTTTTGTTAGTATAAAGACATACCCGCCACGACACATTAATTGACAACATAGGGTGGGTAAGTTGGTAAACGTAAAAGCTGTATGGCCTAAGCGGTCGTTATCGACATCATCAACAAAACTTCGTAAAGAATATCTCTTCTAACACATGCTTAAGCACTCCCCCGCTAGAATAAGACCCTGCATTGCTGTGGGGTCTTATTTTTTTTAAAGATTATTCCCTGTTTTTTCTGCGGCTTCTTGGCGATATGAAACTGTATCCTATAATGAAAGGATACGCACAACATTTACCTATCACCACCAGCTTGTAGAGGAACCGATGAACACGATTAGAAAATGGACAGCCAACGACATCCCCGATCAAACGGGCCGCATTGCGATTGTTACCGGAGCGAATAGTGGTCTGGGCTACCAAACGGCGCTGGCTCTGGCGGAAAAAGGGGCGCAGGTGGTTATGGCCTGTCGGAATGCGGAAAAAGGTGAGGCAGCCCGTCACAAAATTAGGCAGCAACTGCCGAAAGCCTCAGTAGCGGTTATGACGCTTGACCTGGCCGATTTGGCCTCGATTAGCCGGTTTGCCGTAGATTTCTTGGCTCAGTACGACCGGCTCGATGTGTTGATCAACAACGCCGGAATTATGATCCCCCCACGCCATCATACTATCGATGGCTTTGAGCTACAGTTGGGCACCAATCATTTGGGCCATTTCGCCTTAACCGGTCATCTGCTGGAACGGCTTTTAGAGCAGCCTAACAGCCGCGTAGTCACGGTTTCCAGTATTGTGGCGCACATCGGTTGGATGCGATTTGATGATCTGATGAGCAAACGCCGATATAATCGCTGGTTGGCGTATGGACAAAGTAAGCTCGCCAATATCCTTTTTGCTTTGGAATTACAGCGCCGATTGACCGCCGCCAAAGCGACCACGCTTAGTGTCGCCGCGCATCCCGGTGGTTCGAATACCAATTTGCAGTATACCGGCGTCGGCCTTGATAATTCGCTTTTTCAAAAGCTGCTTATGCTTCTCTTTAATCCATTCTTGCAAAATGCTAATATGGGAGCACTCCCACAGTTATACGCCGCAACGGCTCCCGGCGTACAAGGGGGCGATTATTACGGGCCAAATGGTTTGCTTGAAATCAGCGGCTATCCGGCCACAGCCGGTTTCCCGTGGGCGGCCAAAAATGAGGACACGGCCCGTCGACTGTGGCAGGAGTCGGAAAAGTTGACGGGTGTTTTGTATGAGGCACTGCTGAAGCAGGCAGAACGCTCTCTTGAAAATAGCAGTTAGCGGTTAGCTGATAGCTGATAGCAAAAGATTTTCATTGTCGCTGTCGTCTCAACTGAGACTGTCTGACTCCTCTGCAACCGGATTTGTTTCTCAGTAAATCTTTAACTTTGTTTGTTAAACTTACTCCCGGTAAGAGTCTCTCGCTGAGGGCGGGACAGATTTTTTCTTGAGAGGGAGACTATTCGCAGGAAACTTTTATTTTCATCAGAGGAGGTTACATTATGGATAGAATTCATGTTATGGAGCTGGTGCGCTCGTTTCAGGTGGGCGAAATCGACCGGCGTACGTTTTTAAAGCGGACGACCGCCGCTATCGGCAGTTTGGCCGCGGCCAACACGCTGCTGGCCGCCTGCGCCGCGTTTCCCAATGAAGATGCGCCGCCGGTGGTTGATGAGTCGCAACCGGAGGCCGCACCGGGTATGGAAACCGAAGGCGATTTGATGACCGGCATCGTTGAGTATCCCGATACCGATGGCGAGACGTTGATGGGGTATCTGGCTCACTCCGCCAGCGGCGAAGCGGCTCCCGCGATCATCGTTATCCAGGAATGGTGGGGGCTGAATGATCACATCAAAGATGTCGCCAATCGCTTTGCGAATGAGGGATTTGTCGCACTGGCCCCCGACCTCTATCACGGTAAGGTTGCCACCGAGCCGGATGAAGCCCGTAAACTGGTGATGGCTCTCGACAACGCCGAAGCCGTTAAAGAAATCGAGCAGGCTATCGCTTATTTGCAGGGGCAGGATTACGTCAGCAGCGAAAAAGTCGGCGTGGTCGGTTACTGTATGGGGGGTGGTTTGGTGCTGCGCACGGCTCTGGATTCGGGCGATGTCGGCGCGGGGGTGGTTTACTACGGCCAGCCGCTCGATCCGGCGGAGGCCGGCGAGGTTAAGGCTCCTATTCTTAGTTTCATCGGCACTGAAGACAATATTCCGGTTGAAGGCGTCGAGGCGATGCACGCGGCGTTTGAAGCAGCCGGGATCAAAAATGAATATGAAGTATACGATGGCGCTCAACACGCTTTCTTCAATGATACCCGCGAGAGTTATAACGAAGCCGCTGCTACCGACGCCTGGCCCCGCACACTAACCTGGTTCCGCGAAAATCTGAGCTGAGTCTGAAAAAACCGTAGTCCACAGATTTACACAGATTGGCACAGATATTTATCTGAATTTTAATAGCATCTGAGTTATCTGCGTCCATCTGTGGACTGTTTCTGGTCGCAGTAGCTCTGGAAAGTTGACAAAACCATATCCCCGCAAGGTTTTAGAACCCTGCGGGGTTTTTGCGTTTAAATTCACCAATTTCTCACTGACATTTGCACAAAAACTGCATAATTGGGGCGTAGACTGAGGGTATTAAAGTAAATGAAGGAGATACCTCACTATGCAATGGTTCAAGAAAAACTGGCTGTGGCTGGTTGTTAATATTATCGCTGTTGTTCCTTTGGTTATTATGCTCAATAGTTTTAGCTTCGATTTTTCAAACGGCATTGTGCCGACGGTTACTATTGAGCAAAGTGCAGCGCCGCCAGAAAATGTATCGAGCGGTGATAGCCTGGCTGTTACAGATAGTCAAGATGTTTCAACTGATACCCAAGTTCAGGATAGCCAAGAAGTTTCGGACGGAGCCACGTTTGAGCCTAGACCGCACTCGGCATTGTCGGGGCTAATTCACGTATCAGGCGAGTGGGCTATGCGCCTGCTGGTGCTGTCGCTGTCGTGTACGCCGCTCTACATATTGTTCAACTGGCGGCAAGTGTTGAGCCTCAAGAAAGCGACCGGGTTGTACGCCTTTATGTACGCCACGCTACACTTTTTGTTCTTCGCCGCCGAGCGCGGTTGGCTGGCAATGTTCAATGAGTTCAACTTCGTGATGGGTTTGATTTCGGTGCTGATTATGCTGCCGCTGGCGTTAACTTCGACAGAATGGGCGATGAAGCGGATGAGCAAAAACTGGAAGCTGCTGCATCGAGCCGCCTACGCGGCCGGCGTGTTCGCCGTACTGCACGTGGCTTTGCTGGGTGAAGGATCAGCAATTCTATATGTTGTCCTCTTGACGATTGGCTTTGCTCTCCGTATTCCTAAAGTACGAAAAGCAATTTCCAACTGGTGGTCCAGCCACAAGAGACACCCCTTGAACCCACTTGCCGCGAAAGGCTAAATAACCAACGGATGATAGCTGTGCAGGGCTATCATCCGCTTTTATTTGCATCTTTGGTAACGAGACTTCATAATTTTAGGTAGTTGGATGGATAGTTTGATAGATGTATG
>JAGRBY010000708.1 GCA_020433835.1 Anaerolineae bacterium
TCTCTTTTTTTTTTTTTTTTTTTTGCTTTCTCCCTTTTTTTGTCTCTTTCCGTTCTTGTTTTTTTTTGAGTCGCCCTTTTTTTGTCGCCGACAGGGCATGTTTTTTTTTGAGTCGCCCTTTTTTTGCCTCTCTAAAGGTGCTGGTTGGGTGGATACACTGTCGATACGTGGCAGTTACCCGCTCTTTGGCTGCTGTGTAAGACGCAGATGTGCGCCGAGGCTGCCTACGCCGCTTACAGCTACCGGCGCGTAGCGGCGTACATCTGCGTCCCTTTTTCTGTTACCTTTTAACAGGACGGTGGCGATAAGCCGGTGAGCATCTTTAGCGCTAAAAAGGGCGGGGGCGGCGTAGGTTACGCGCTAAAGATGCTCATGGCGCGGCGTTACGCTTTATCCCATTCCAGTAAACCTACCGTATTGCCTTCGCTATCCATAAATGTCGCCAAATACCCATTCCCTATCCGAAATTTGGGAAAGGTTATGATGCCACCGGCAGCTTCAACCCGCGCCAGGGCGGCATCGAGATTATCGACCGGATCAAAATAGGCGATGGTGCCCTGGGTGCTGGGTTCAAAGTTAGCCGTTTGCAGCAGCGTGCCGCTGGGTTCAATGGCGTCGTCGATGCCCGCTCCCGGCGGCAGCAGGGCGACGGTGCGCTGCTCATCTACCTGGAACGTTTGCAGCGTATTTTGGAAAACCTCGCCATAAAATTTAACGGCCCGTTCCAGGTTGGCAACGGGGATTTCGATCCAATTTATTTTTTGACTCATAGTTGTTTTCTCCTGAGGGTATGCCTTGGGTTTTAATAGATGCTCGCCGACGAAAGGGCTGTGCGGATACGCCGCACAAGGTCAAATATTTGATTGCCCTCAGTATAGCGGCAGACAGAGCGGGTGTCGTCCCCAAATGGGGACAGCGATGGGGACAATTGGGGGGAGCAGTTACAGGAGATGCAGCTCTTTGGCCCGATACACGGCCTCAGCGCGGCTGTGGGCATCGAGCTTGCTGTAGATACGTTTGGCGTAGGTGCGGATGGTGCTGACGGAAACGGCCATTTCGGCGGCGATGGCTTCGATGGTTAGCTCCGAGGCCAGCCAGCGCAGGGTAACGCGCTCGCGCTCGGTAAGCGTGCTGCCGGGCAGGTAATCGACCGGCGCGGACTCGGCCTGGGGGAAGGCCGCCAGCAGGGTGTTCAGGTAATCGGTAGCCGTGGCGATGACCGGCCTGGCCCGCAGCAATTTCAAGTGGGTGTAAATCGGCTCTCCAAACGCTACAAAAAGGCGCACGTACCCTTCCGGCTCGGCCAATTGCAGGGCCTGGGCGACATGGTCGGTGGCTTGGGCGGGCTGCCGGCGGAGCGTGGCCAGCAGGCTTTGCAGCAGATGGATTTCGATGATGTGGCCGGTTCGATCACCGGCGGAGGCGGCTTGATGCAGGTGAGTCAACATTGTACTGGCCTCGGCCAGAGGATCAACAGCCAGGCGCTCGACGCGAAGCCCCTGCGCATCGAGCGCTGCCTGCGTCAGTAAAAGCCAAACATAGGTCAGGGCGTCGCGTTCGTGGGGGTAGTCGACGGCAACCGCCGGGAAGCGATTGTGCGGCCTGGCCCACTGCGCCGCCGCTTTGAAATCGCCCTCGGCCAGATGTAGTCGAGCGCGAAACATAGCCAAACGCGGCGACGGCGGCGTGGTATCGACCTCGTCCAGATGCGCCAGCGCCGCATCGAACTGACCCTCAGCCGCCGCTATGCCTGCCAGCGTCATCAGCCCCGTGATCACGCCTTCGCGCCAGGCTTCGAAGGGGCGGCACAGGTCAAGGCCCTGTTGGAGGAGACGTTTGGCCGCGTCGAGACGGTTTTGCTCGCGATAGATATCGGCCAGATGGATGTAAAGCAGGCCGATATCGGGGCCGGTTCGCTCTGCCAGCTCGGCCAGAAGGGGGGTGGCTATTTGATCGGCGCGTTGGAGACGGCCCCGCACGGTGAGGACAGCCATTAAACGGGCGGCGGCAAAGAGCCGACCATCAATGTTGTTGGCCGATTGGCATAAAGCGAGGCTGTCGGTGTATAAGGCATCGGCCTGTGCCATATCGCCCAGATTTTCATAGGCCGAGGCTAAATGGGCGATGATGCCGCTGCGCAGATAGGTTTCGCTGTGCGGCAAACGGGCCAACGCCTGCCGGCACAGCGCAATAACGTCAGCCGCATCACCGTTTTGGCGGGCGCGGTTGGCCCGCAGCAGATCAACTTCGGCCAGCATGGCGTGCAGGGCGGGTGTGGTGAAGTGGTGATGGGCGTTGGGGGCGGTTAAAACAGCCTCAACCTGCCGCAGATAGGGTTCGATGCGGGGCCAGGGGTCGGAGAAGATTTCCAGCAGCAGCCAGGCCGCGCCTAATTTTAGGCGGGGGCGAGTTTGGGTAACGGCCTCCGGCAGCGCATCGAGCCATGTCAGCAAACGGTGCATATCGTGCTGAAGCCAATTGCGGCGCTGCAAAGCCGCTTCAATTAAATCAGCCGCCCGTTGAGCATCTTCGGCTTGCAGCGCGTGTTGAATGGCATCGGCGGGGCTGTTGTGCTGCTCGAACCACAGGCTGGCCCGGCGGTGCAGGCCGGGTAGCTGTTGGGGCATGGTGCGGCGGGCGTGGTGCCGCAGTAAGTCGGCAAAAAGAGCGTGATAGCGGTACCAGTGGCGGTGGCGGTCGAGCGGTACAATAAAGAGCTGGCGGCGGTCGAGCTGTTCTAACATGGTTTGACTGCCGCTCTGCTCCAGCAGCGCATCGGCCAGGCTGCCGCACAACCGATCAACCACGGCGGTGGCCAGTAAAAAATGCCGAACCTCGGCGGGCTGATGGTGGAGTACCTCTTCCAGAAGGTAATCATTGATGTCGCGATCAAGGCCGCTAAAGGTGCGAATAAAGGCCCCTTTGTCGGCCTGGTTTTGCAGGGATAAGGCGGCCAACTGCAAGCCGGCAATCCAGCCTTCGGTGCGCATCTCCAAGGCTATGCGGTCGGCGGGGGCGATATTAAGGTGCATCACGGCCTGCAAGAAGGTTTCGACCTCGCCGGCGGTGAAGCGCAAATCAGCCGAGGTCAGTTCGAGCAGCCGGTGCTGCGCTCGCCAACGCGATAGGGCCAGCGGCGGCTGGTGGCGGCTGGTGATAATAAGATGAACGTGGTCGGGCAGATGGGCCAGCAGGAAATCCATGGCCTGATGGATGGCGAGATTGTCAAGATAATGATAGTCATCGAAAATGATAGCCAGCGGGCCGGAAAACGTGGATAGATCATTTATGAGCAGCGTTAAAACCGTGGCAATTTGGGGGTGATGGGGCGAGGTTAACAGCTCCAGCGCGGCGTGGCCCAGGGTGGGGTGTATCTGGCGAAGCGCGTGGATGAAATAGCGCAGCCATTGGGGCGGGTTGTTATCTTGCTCGTCGAGCGACAGCCAGGCCACCGGCAGCGAACAGCTCTCGGCCCAGGCGCGAACCAGGGTCGTTTTGCCGAAGCCGGCCGGAGCAGCCACTATCACCAGTTTGACCGCCGCCATGCTATCCAACCGGGCCAATAGCCGAGGGCGCACAACAAGGTCAGAGCGCAGCGGCGGCATCTGAAGTTTGGTCGTTAGCAAGATGTCGTTCATTATTCATGCAGAATAGCGAACAATGGATCCGTTGGCAACTCTCAATTGATAAAATCTCGTAACGTATAAAGACTTGTATTCGTTGTCCATTATGGGTATCATAGTCATGAAGAGA
>JAGRBY010000709.1 GCA_020433835.1 Anaerolineae bacterium
CCAGTAGGTTGTTAAAATCGTCGGCAATGCCTCCGGCCAAACGGCCGATGGACTCCATTTTCTGGGCCTGGTTTAATTGCAACTGTAGCTTTTCATGTTCTGCTTCGGCCTGTATGCGCTTGGTGATGTCCCAAAAGATGCCCAATATGCCGATAACCTGCCCATCCGCCTGCCGGATGGGGGTCTTGATCGTTTGCACCCAAGTTTCTTGTCCGGCTTGGAGGTATTTTTCCTCTAGCTCTTCCGTTTGCGCCGTCTCCATGATGCGCTTATCGTCTGCGCGATATTTGTCCGCTAACTCCCTGGGGAAAAAATCGTAATCGGTGCTTCCGGCGCATTGATCGGGTTTGACGCCCAGATCTCGCGCAAAGTTCTCGTTGCACGACACATAGACCGAGGCTTTGTCTTTGGTGAATATTTTTTGGGGGATGTGCTCAACCAGGGTTCTATATTTACTCTCGCTTTCGCGCAGCGCTTCCTCCGAACGTTTGCGCTCGGTAATATCTTGATTGGCGCCGTAAGCTTTAATCGTGCGGCCCTGATTGTCTTTCATAACAAAGAGCCGGACGGAGAGATAACCCACTCCGCCATCGGCATAAATAATGCGATGCTCAAGCTGGCGGTTGTAATCGGGATCGGTTGTCTCAAGGGCTTTCTTGATTTCAGAAGCGACTAACCATGCGTCGTCAGGGTGCAAGAACCGTTCAGCGTATTGAGCCGGCGACAGTTTATAACCGCCAACTTGCTCAGCCGACGTGTGAAAAATGGCGTAAAAGTGATCGTTGAACATAAACATCTCTTCAGCAACGTCGTACTCCCAATACCCTAACTTCGCGATCACCATCGCATTGGATAGTTGAGCTTCGCTATGGCGCAGCGCTTCCTGGGCTTGCTTGCGTTCATCATCCGCTTGCTTCTTCTCCATAACGGCATGGATGGTATGCGGCAGCCGCCGGATGTGCCGGGCCGTTTTGATCACATAGTCCGCCGCGCCGCGTTTCATCGCCTCGACCGCCACTTCTTCCGAGCCGGTGCCGGTAACAATAATCACCGGCACATGGGGATGTTTAGCGAAGACGGCATCAAGCACTTGCAACCCTTCAAAGCCGAGGATGTTGAAGTCGCTCAGGACCAGATCGTAGCCGCCTTCGTCCAGCCGCGCTTCAAAATCGGCCCGCGAGGCTGCTTCGGTGACTCGAAACCCTTCATGTTCTTTCTCCAATGCGTCGCGCACCAGTTCGCGATCGAACGGGTAATCGTCAACGTAGAGAATGTGAATGGGATCGCTCATATATTTTCCCCGGGCGGGCCTATATTTAGCGACAGCCAATAGCCTTCAATCTGGCGAATGACACCAAGAAAACCCTCAAACGAGATCGGCTTGACCAGGTAGCTGTTCGCGCCAATATCGTAGGAGAGGGCGCGGTCGCCCTCTTCTTTCGATGAGGTAAGAATGATGACCGGCAGACGCTTGAGGATAGGCGTTTCCTTGATCTGGTGTAGCACTTCAAAACCATCGATACCGGGCAATTTCAGATCGAGCAAAATGAGGTTGGGTAGTGGATAGGTTTGGCGGTCGGCATATTGGCCGCGTCCAAAGAGATAATCGAGCGCGGTTCGCCCATTAGGTGCGACGTGTACGGTGTTAGCCAGCACCGCCTCACGAAATGCATCAAGCGTCAACTCTACATCCATTCGATTATCCTCAATAAGAAGGATGTGAACGAGTTTATTCATCGGTTACTCCTTTGGTAATTGAATAAAGAATTTACTGCCCTCTCCCACAGCCGACTTGATCCAAGCCTTGCCGCCCAACAGTTCAACCGATTTTTTCACGGTTGCCAGGCCGATGCCGGTACCGGGGTATTCATCTTCGCTGTGCAAACGTTGGAACATATTAAAAATCTTTTCATAGTACTCAGCAGGAATACCGATGCCATTATCACCTACGCAGATGATAACGTCTTTGCCTTCTACTCGGCAGGAAACTGTCACTTGCACGGGAATATCCGGTTGGCGATAGGTGATGGCATTCTCTAACAAGTTAGCAAACACTTGACTGAGCAATGTTCTGTCGCCTATTACCCCCGGTAGGTCGTCAGTGATGCTCAATGTCCCTCCGATTTTTGCCAGTTGCCCGGCCAGATCGCTCTCCAGCGGGTTGAATACCTCACGCAGAGGCACCGGCTCGCGGCGCGCGCCGCCCCGCCCCAACCGCGAGTATTTCAGCAGATCATCAATCAGATGCCCCATCCGCTCGCTGGCCAGGACGATGTTATCCACATAATGCCGGCCTTCTTCGTTTAAGTTGGGGCGATGGCGGCGGGCGATGATAGAGGCAAAGCCGTTGATGGCACGCAAGGGAGCGCGCAAATCGTGAGAAACGGAATAAGAGAAAGATTCAAGCTCTTTGTTGGCTGCCTCTAACTGAGCGGTACGACGGGCGACCCGCTGCTCCAGTTCGGCGGAATGGCGATCGATCGCTTCCTTCAGCCGGGCCTGATAGATGGCGATGGCAATTTGATTGGCAATCTCGATGGTGATTTGTATATCTTCCTCGGTAAAAGCCCCCGGCGTCTTGCTCCCCAGGGCCAATGCGCCAATCAACTTCTGTTCCACCACTAATAAAACGTTGAGGTAGGAATGGGTGCCTTCGGCGATGGCTAACCGCACGAGCGGCGGAATCGGCTCCGGCAGCGTGTGGATATCTTCCACAAGATGGTAACGCTCGGTTAATGATAGCTGCGCTATCTGCTCCGCCGGGGCAGCAAAGCGAACCCCAGGCTGTATCACTGTCTCGCCGTTAGCTGCACTGGCCAAAATAACAATTTCATCCGTATCAGGCTCGTATAGAAGAATACTGGCCCGCCAGCAGGGGATCAACCGGCGGATGTGGGGCAGGACGATGTTGGCAATGGTCTTGGGGGAGCGGGCCATAATGATGTTCAGGTCAATTTCATGGAGAATCATGAGGCGCTGATTGTAGCGTTGTAGCATTTCTTCGGCCCGTTTGCGCTTGGTAATATCCATATTCATAAAAAAGCTGGCCTTTTTACCCTGGTATAAGACGGTTTTGGAGTACAAGTCCAGCCATTTTATCTGCCCATTTTTAGTAATTATCCTGTATTGATAGTTTGTCACTTGATCTGGATCACCAGCCTGTTTTTTTCGGCCCTGTTCCATCACGAAGGCGCGATCATCCGGGTGGATAATCTTGGCCTGTTCTTCCGGTGTCCAGTTCATAACTTCATCGGCAGAATAGCCGCCGATATCAATAAAGGAATAATTGCCATACTTGATCACCCCATCCTGAATGATCCCCATCCCCAGCAACGATTGTTCCGTCAACACCCTGAACTTTTGCTCACTTTCCAGCAAGGCTCTCTCCGCCTGTTTGCGCTCGGTCAGCTCTTGTTGAATCGCCTCATACAGTTGCGCGTTTTGCACCGCACTGCCCAGTTGCTGACCGATAGCCGTCAGCAAATCACGTTCCTCGGCTGGAAAGGCGTGGGCGCGTACTGTCCCCAGGGTAAACGCCCCAACGACCCGTCCCGATGCCCATAATGGCACACTCACCAATGTCCTGACCTCCTGCCTGATGAATTGGGCGAAGCGTTCTGTCGGGTGATCAGCAGAATCGAGAACAACCGGTTGTTTCTCAGCGATGGCCTGACTGGAAATACCCTCACCCAGATTAAGACGCTGAATGCGCCTGATAATGTCCTCCGAATGGCCGTAATGCGCATGCAG
>JAGRBY010000070.1 GCA_020433835.1 Anaerolineae bacterium
TAATCCAGGTTAGCATCGAACATGGCCTGCCCCAGCGCGTTTGCCAGCGGGCGGGCCAGCACAAATGAAAGCGGCACCGATATAATCCAACTAAATACGCCCTGCAACACGCCCTCCATCACAAACATACCCATAATGGTCATAGAGCGAGCGCCAATGGCCCGCATTACGCCAATTTCTCGGGTGCGCTCCACAACGCTAATCGAGAGCGATCCCATTAGCCCAATGCCGCCGACCATCGCCACAATAACAGCCAGCCCCATCAACATAGTGGTGGTGATGCTAAACTGACTCACCGCGTTAACGATATCATCGGGGGTGGTGCCGGTTGAAAAAACATCGATATCCATATTGCGATCTTCGTAATTATCTTTAAGCTGCTGATAGATCGCCTCGACATCTTGCGGGCTGTGCGAGACGGTGCTTACAAACAGCCGATCCCCATCGTTATATTTTTTGGTGGCGTTGAATACGGCGGCTTCAGGCGCGTAAATCGGTTCGGTATCAAACCCGCCGCTAAAAATAATCTGAAACAAGCCGACCACCTGCCATTCGTCATCACCCAACTCAAACAAGTTGAGCGTGACGATGTCGCCCACATTGATGTTGTTGTCTTCGGCGGTGTCCCGGTTGATAACGATGACGTGCGTATCACCCGGCTCCAGCCAACGGCCGGCCACAATGAGCGGGTGGTACATCGCGCTGCCCTCAGGAATGCCGATCAACTCTGCGCCAACCCCGGCCTCTTGCGTGCTTTGCCCTTCCTTTAAAATTGCCGCCGGAGTAGTAAACCAGGTTTCGGCTTCATCAACGCCCCGCACTTTATGAGCCATCGTCTCAACCCGATCGGTGCGCTGCGGGTCTCGAAAACCAATCCGCACATCAAAGCCGCGCCGATTCATATCGGTGTTGAGGGTGTAGGTAATTGATGTTGACAGACTCATCACGATCAAAAACATCGTACCGGCCCCAACCAGCACCAGTTGGGTTAGAATCAGCCTTCCCTTGCGCCGAAACAGGTTGCCCAGCGCGATAGCGTACGGCGACGATAAAAAGCGCTGGCCAAGGCGCTCCACCCTCTTATCGAGCGGGCTGGAGCCGAAATCACCGCCCAGGCCATAAGAAGCAATGGCTTCGCGCACGGTGATGGCGGCACCCGACAGCACCGGCCACAGCGCGGCCAGCAGCGGGATCAGCGTTGCCGCGATAATCTGGTACAGAACAGCCCGTATAGAGATTTGAAAAACCTCGTAATCAATGTTGAACAGGTTGAGAAACCACTTGCTGATGCCGTAAGCCACCAACGCCCCAAAGGGCAGCGAGATAATAAAGGCCAGCGAACCATAAATTAAAACCGCAGCCATATACACTTTGAGGATCGCACCGGTTGTGCCGCCAACCGCCTTGATCATGCCAATCTGGTTGGTTTGCTGGGTGATCAAAGCCGTCATGGTATTGGTCACCAAAATCACGCTCATTCCCAGCGAGATGATAGCCAAGATCTGTAAAACCAGGTTAATGCCCTCGATAAACCTGCGACCCCAATGCTCCTCGGGATCTTGGTAGTTGGTAAAGTTAACGCCGACGTCTTCTTTAGCCAGCCGGTCTTTAATCTCAGAAGCCATTTCATGGGCAAAATCGGCGCTGTAGGGCGTAACGCGGATAAACAGGTTTTTATATTCACCTTCAGGGATGTTGAAGCGTTCCAGCCCCTGGGCATCGGTGAAAAAGACGGCATCACCGCCAAAGTCAGGCGGTTCGACAAAGTTATGCCGGATTTTACCGGTGATGGGCAGAGCACGGTCGCTTTTGTCCAGTTCGAAAATGACTTTATCGCCAATGTTGATGCCGAAGGTTTGGCTCGATAGCCGCTCGATGCCGAATTTATCTTTTTTCGGCCATTCACCCTCTTTAAGTTGGAGGATGTCGTAGGTCTGATCCTCGTAATCTTTGCGCATGATCAGCCGCGCGGCCCGCCACTCGTCTTCGGGATGAACTTTGTAGCGAACGCCTACTTCATTGGCAACCTCAATATCCTCGATGCCTTTGATTTTGGTAAGCCGATTGGCTGTCGTTTCGTCGATGCCCCGATCGAGAACCATAAATATATGGGAAGGCACAACCGCCTGGTGAGCGCGGTCCATACCGGTCAGGAGTTGATCGACCATGCCGAATACCGCCCCAATGGCAAACACTCCGGCAGAGATGCTCAACACAGCCAATATAGTGCGAACTTTATTGTCCCAAATGTCTGACCAGACTTTATACCAAATAACGTTCATAGCTTTACACTTTCTGAAACGATCCGTACCGTTGCCGAACGACCTGTACCAACCGCCGAACGACCTGTACCGACCACCAAACGACCTATACCGACCGCCGAACGACCTGTACCAACCGCCGAACGACCTGTACCGACCGCCGAACGGCCTGTACCGACCGCCGAACGGCCTGTACCAATCGCCGAACGGCCTGTACCAACCGCCGAACGGCCTGTACCAACCGCCGAACGGCCTGTACCGCTGAAAAACGACTCCTACCATCGAAAAGTCGTTCCTGCCGTTCCATTTATAATCGGAACACGTCAGAACTTACGCAAATGCCTGATTTTGTAGCGTAAATTGCCAATTTGCGCCATTCGTCTGCCCAAAACCTGGAACAATTCATGGCATTTCGATGCCGAAGGCGAGAAATCCCTGCGGCGTTCGGTTGTGGACAACGTTCTAAGGGGATTTCTCGCTAAGCGCTCGAATGACATAGACAGGTTTTAAAAGGTGACAGTCTCTTCGTGATCGGGATGTTTAAGTGTCTGTTGCGGCTGACAGAAGATTAATAACCAGTCCAGGCTGTTTTGCTGCCGGCGTATTCGTCGCGGGTGATTTTACCGTTGGTGATTTCAACTACGCGCGGTACACGTTTGGCCAGCTCTTTATCGTGCGTCACCATGAGCATCGATTTGCCTTCTTCAACCAGTTTGGAGAACAGTTCGAATACATCCTGGGCCGTGCGGGAGTCGAGGTTACCGGTTGGCTCGTCGCCGACCAGAAGGGGGGGATCGTTGGCCAGGGCGCGGGCAATAGCGGCTCGTTGCTGCTGACCGCCGGAAACCATACTGGGCAGTTTGTCGGCCTGGTCGGCCAGCCCTACGGTTTCCAGCAGGTGCATGGCTCGCTCGCGGCGCTCTTTGGAGGTGTATTTGTTGGCAAAGTCCATCGGCAAGATGACGTTTTGCAGCAGGCTGAGGGCGGGCAGCATTTGGAAAAATTGAAAGATGATGCCGACGTTTTCGCCGCGCCAGGCCGCCAGTTGGTTTTCGGACATTTTGTTCAGGTTGCGGCCCGTAACGACCACTTCGCCGTCGCTGGGCCGGTCGATGCCGGTGATCATGTTGAGCAGCGTCGATTTACCGTTGCCGGACGGCCCTACAATCGAGACAAATTCGCCGTCTTTGACATCAAACGAGATGCCTTTGAGGATGGTTACTTCGCCGTCACCAACCTTGAAGCTTTTAACTACATCTTTAATTTGAACCACATATTCGTAATCTTGTTTTTTGTTATTGTTGCCAAACATGTCACTTGTCCTGAACTGCCCAAATTAGGTTCACTTTTGGCTTGTACTCATGGGCGTTGTACATTTCATCCACATCTACGGCATGGTAGCCTTCGGTTACGATACTGAGCGGGACATCGGTTAAATTATAGCGCTGTTGGTAAGCCGTCATCCGGCCAAAGCGCTCTTCACTTAAAAGGCGGGCGGCCATAATGGCAAAGTTGGTGGCCCCCAGCAGATCTTGGCCATCGGGGCTGCCGGTTCGCAGCAGGTAGGTTAGTGGTTGTAGAAACACTTCCTCATCGAGCAGATGGGCCAACAGTTCGGCTACAACCATACCGCTGCCGGCCAACGTGCTGCCGGTTTCCAGAACCTCATCCAGATCGAACTCTGTTTCGTGGGCTTCCGCCGCTTTTTCTTCGGTCATCATCCGCAGCGCCACCGATTTACTGCGTGGCGATAGATGCGGGGTGTATTGCAGCAGCTTATCGGGCACAATGCGAGCGCCATCGCTGACCAGCACGACAGCGTAGTTGTTGGGGTTGAGCTGTTTGTCGTGCTGCACCAGGTAAGCTAGCCGTTCCGGGTTATAAGGCACTTCCGGGATGACCACACGATCAACACCGGCCAAGAAACCGGCCAAGAGCGTGCTCAAGCCGGAGTTAACGCGGAACGTTTCAACCACCACGACCTGCTCTCGCGATCCGGCCAGCGCCCGCAATTCGTGGATAAAGGCGACACTGCGGGCCAACCCTGTGCTGAAACCAATGGTGTAATCGGTGCCGTGGATGTTATTGTGAATGGTTTTAGGGATGGCGATAATGGGTACGCCGTCGCTGCTTAAACGGGCAGCGTGGCGGAGCATATCGTCATCGCCCACGACAATGAGGGCCTTAAAGCCCAGCCGCTCTACAACATCTTTAATATGGTCATTGACGTCAGAAGTCTCTGCTTGAGAACCATGGTCATCGCGCAGAAACTGTGGGATAAGCCGGTGCGGCACGTAAGACGGATCAACCCGAGAAGCGTGCAAGAAAGAACCGGGGGTTCGGTCGATAGCCCGCACAATATTTTTGTTTAAGTCAATAAAGTTATTGGTGTAGGTGGTTGGATCTTTGTAGTTGTAGTTGATCAACCCTTCCCAGCCCTTGCGGATGCCAATCGGTTCAAAACCCACGTCGATAACGCGGTAGACCAAACTTTTGAGGCACATATTGAGGCCGGGTACATCCCCGCCACCCACTAAAATACCAACTCGCTTACTCATTTTTCTTACGCCCTCTCAAAAGGGGAGGTGAGAAATTGGAGCCTGGGAGGTTATTGGTCTCCAATTTCTTCACACTCCGTAGTATAAGTTATCGCCATGAAAGCATGCGTTCGTCGACGCCGGCGAAGTCCAGTTCGATACCGTCTAACGCTCCGTTAGGGAACATTGGGCGCTGGTTTGAGCCGTCGGCATTCATAATCCAGATTTCCCATTGGCCGGTGCGGTCGGTAACAAAGGCGATTTGGCTGCTGTCGGGCGACCAGGCCGGTGAGGCATTATTCCAGCGGTTGTCGGTTTGGCCGTCGCCTTGGGCTCTGCTCATGGTTCTAAAGCCTTCTTCGTTGATGTAAACATCGTTACCATCGTTGTTTTTGCTGGCAATGGCATATAGAGGTGTTTCTGTTAACCTCTGCCGGTTGGTGCCATCAAGATTGATGGTGTGGATTTCCCAATTGCCGTCCTGGTTATAGGTGAAGGCTAATTTGCTGCCATCCGGCGAAGCGGCCAACCCGCCTCGGTCGCGGTCATCATGGCTAACGGGCTGGCTGGTTTTTGAGTCGGCATTGTACATTCCAATGCCGTGATCGGTGCGGTAGAAAAGCTTGTTCGGGTCGTTCGGGTGCCAGCTTGCTGCAAAATTATAGCGTGAGCCAGTTCCTAAATCTTCGTAAGCTCCATTTTCCATGTTCACTTCAGCCAGCCACCAATGGGCATCAGCCGGGATATAGACAAAGAGGCGATAGTCTTTGATTTCGAGCTTTGCAGTTTTGGGAATATAGGGTTTTTCTCCATTTTCTGCCATACGCCGTAATCTATCGAAACTGTATTTCTCCAGATCGCCTTCTAAACGGCCGCCGTCTTGAAAGCTGAAGACAAGGTTTTTGCCATCTGCCGACCAGGTGGCCGACTTCATTTCTCGTTTGCCATGGAACCAAGCTCTTTCGTTGGTTCCATCGATATTAATTGTAAACAGTTCATAGCGTGGATCCCAGCGGGTAAAGACGATTTGGTTGCCATCAGGCGAAAGCTGGGGATCCATACCGTTTGTAACATAGGTTAAACCCGTGCCGTCGGCATTGATGACATAGATACCGCCGCCACTTTGGGTTTGGAAAACGAGTTTGCCAGTGCCGTTGCCTTCAACCGGTTGAATCTCGGTTGTGGGGGCGGCGGGAGTGTTGGTTTGAGCCACCGTCGCAGTGGCCGGCAGTTCTAGCCCATCAACTTGCCAACGGCTTTTGTATTTACTTGTATTGATAACAATTTCTTGGCCACCGGGGTAGAGTATTGCTTTAACCTGGTAGGTTTCGTTGGGTTTTAACCAATCGGCGCTCGTAATCTGATAACTGGTGACATTGCCCAATTCAGCTAAAACATTGTCTGTGCGCAGCGTTTCGGCGGTATAGAAGTCGACGGTTCCGGCAAGTTCGGGACGGGTTAGCGATGTGAGAAAGCTTCTAGCGGCAGCACGGGCGAGAATTGTATCTAAATCTTCTTGAGCCTGTGCCGGTTGGCTTGATGACATCGCGAACGTGATGACAAAACCCAGCACAAGGGCTATTGCAAAGGTTACGTATCTTTTTACTGTCATTATTGCCTGCCTTATAGTTAGAAAACGGGTTAGTAAGTCTCACGCAACATTAAATTCCAGGGCCAACTTCAATATCAACAAAAGTGGTCATCCCCCAGCGCAGGCGCGAGGTTGGACCGTCGGTGATGTCAATCAAAACGGTGTAGGTTACGTCACCGGCTTTGGTTTCGGATTTTGGCGTGACTTTTACAACGGTTCCCTTGAATTCTTCATTGGGTAAGGCATCGACACTAATGTTGACGCTCGCGCCTACTTGAACATCGACGATATCAATTTCGGTTAAGTCGTCGGTTTCAATTTGCCATGTGCTGGTGTCACCTAAAGAAACCACCTTTGATCCGGCTTGAACTATTTCCCCTTCATCAATGTTGTTGAGACTGCTGACTTCGCCACTAAAGGGAGCTTTTAAGACGGTTTTGCCAAGTTCTACCTGAGCCGAATCGACGCGGGCCTGATTAACATCAACTTCTGTCCCAGAAGCGTCAACGTTTGCTCTAGCGGTACCAACACCTGCCTGGGCTGACTCTACTTTGGTCTCAGCGATAGCGATATCTTCATCCGTGGAACCGGCCAGCAGTTTTTCGAGTTCCGCCTGTGCTCTGGCTACATCAGCTTGCACTTGGGCAATCTCTTCAGCGGTTGCTCCGGCTTGAACGTGATTTAGTCCGGCTTGGGCTTCGGCTACGCGTGCTTGTGCGGTTTCGACTTCTTCGGTTGAAGCGCCATTGACCAATTTATCATATCTTGCTTTTGCTGCTTCGTAATCAAGGGTTGCTTGTTCAAGTTTAACACCGACGACAAGCACATCATCCGGGTCGCCGTAGCGATTTTCGTCGTAATCACTTTGTGCTTCGCGAACAGCAGACTCTGCTTTGAGCACTTCGGAAGCAGAAGCCTGTAGATCTTCATCCCGTGGGTCGGCTAAGACCTGGTTGAGTTCGGCTTGTGCTGTTCTGACCCGAGCAGCGGATTCGGCGATCTCTTCCGGTGTAGGACCGGCAATAATGTCGGCTAAGGCGGCTTCGGCTTTTGCTAAGGCTGCTTGAAGCTGGGCAACCTCTTCATCCGTAGGTCCGGCATTGGTCTTAGCCAAATTGGCCTCAGCCTCGGCTAATCCAGAAGCGGCTTCGGCCAGTCGGGCTTCGGCTTCCGCTTTTTTGGCTTTAGATTGAGCCAGCGTAGCCTGGGCTTCAACAAGGGCTGTTTGTTGAACCGAGTCATCAAGTTTGACAAGGACATCACCCTCTTTAACAGTTTCTCCTTCATCAACCTCTATGGAAACAACGCGACCACCGACTTCAAAGGCGAGATCGGCCTCTTTAACCGGCACGACAAAGGCTTCAGCCGAAACAACTTGTGGCTGTTGGGTTGTGTTGACTTCAACGGCCACCGGCGTAGGCTCAGCCGAAGAGCCACAAGCGGTTAAGGTACCGATGCCGAAAATTGCCATCAATACCACTAAGATATATGTAATACGATTTGTACGTTCCCTCATCACCCACCTGCTTTCCTTAATTTAGTTAGGGATTTTTCTGATAATGATGAATAGTTAGGCTTATTGTCTAGAGTTAATTTTAGTATAACAATGAAAAGGTTTAGCGTCATTACCCAAAAGTTGTATCACAAAGTTGTATCCCTAAACCTTCAAAGTATTACCAGAGTACTCATTACAGTATTAATTACGAAACGTAACTTAAAAAGTTGCTTGCGTTTCTAAACTACAGAATTGTAACACTGTGAGCGATCACTCAATTAAATGAGTTATTGCTCATTTTAACATGAGTAGAGGTAAAATGTCAAGGGGTTCAGTAATCTAATTCTAACTTTAAATGATACTGTATAAACGATGTAAATTAAAGCATGGGTAATTTATCTTGGAAATGACCCTTCAACCGATAGCAATTTTTCCAGATATGACATAGGATGAAAATCTTGATACTCAACATTCAACTACAGGAGCCAGGTCGCTGTCGGATTTTACTGGTACATTAAACTCTCCCGTACGCTGATGGTTGTTGCGCTTCTGGCCGGCAGCCAACTAGCAACTATTGATAGAACGATGACGATAATGAGCCAGAACAATACGCCTATTTCAGAATATTGATAGACAATCTGACTCATGACGATAACACCCAGAGCTTGACTCATTAACCAACTGGTGGGGATGCTCAGCGGTAAGGCGATGAGCCAACTAATCAACCCCAGAGTCAGACCTTCACCAATGAATAAACGGGCAATGGTTAAAGTTGAAGCCCCGATAGCGCGCATTACGCCAATTTCGCGCCGTCGTTCTAACACGTTAATAGATAGTACCCCGCTTAAAGCGATGCTGCCTACGATGGCCATGATAACTGCCATCGTTCCCAGCAAGCCGACAATCATACTAATATCCTGGCTGGCCAGTTTGATAATATCCTGCACGGTGTTGGCATCGTAAAATACGGAAGTGGTACTCACTTTCATTTGATGTCCTTCAAAGTAATCTTTTATACTCACAAGCTCCGCAGTCTGTGAGTTTGAATTGTGGTGGGTTAGTCTCACCACAGCGGTATTGGCTTTATTTACACTGTCGGTTTCACGCAGCAGCGTTTCACGCGGCACGTGTGCCGACTGCGGGATCAAGGCATCGAAAACTAACCCTACCACTAGCCAGTCCGATTCGCCTTTAACGCCGTGATCAAACGTAACCCAATCGCCTACGTTTATACCGGCTTCTTTGGCTAAGCGTTGGTTGAGAACCACCGCATAAGTATCATCCGGCTTGAGCCAACGCCCGGCCCGTAGTTCAGGACCGTATAAGGTTGTAGGCAGCGGCACTCCAAAGAGGATGGCGGCTTTATCCTGGTTCGATTTCTTGGCTTGGGTAGCAGGCCTGATCGACACATTATCAATCGCCCATACCTCAGTGGTTTCCACCTCCGGATGAGTCGGCGTTAAATCTTTTACGGTATTGATGCGCTGGGTATCTTCAAATGTTAACGCCACATCAAATCTATAAATCGATTGTAATAAATCATCATAAGTGTAATTGAGCGATTTCTCGGCCGACATAACCGTCATGAAAATCACACCACTGCCCGTAAGTGTAAGTAGTGTCAGCATGGCTCGTTTCTTGCTGCGGAAGGTATTGCTGATCATCAAGCCCAGTTTTAAAGGAATAAATTGAAATCGCGTGAGAAGATGCTCAAGCAACCCGGCGGTGCCACCCACCCCATAGCTGCTAATAGCTTCGCGCACAGTAAGGTGTACGCCCGTAATTACCGGCAATATGGCAGCCAAAATAGGAGCCAGCAGCGTAATGATAATTTGCGTTGCAACGGCCGTGTATGAAACTTGAAAGGGGCCGGGAATGATGGCAAAAATGGATAGAAAAGAAGCGTAAAGGCCATATGCCGCTATAGCTCCTAAGGGTAAGGCAAGCAACAAGGCTAGCCCCCCATAAATCAGCACGTGGCTCAAATAGACAAGCATAATTTGCCAACTTCTGGCCCCAATAGCTTTCATCATGCCGATTTGACGCGTTTGCTGGCTAATGAGGGCTGTCATTGTGGTAAAGATGAGAAGCAGCCCTAAGAGTAGCGATAAAAAAGCCATTGTAATCAGTACAAAATTTAAACCATCAATCGATTCATGGAAAGGATGCTGGTTGGGGTTGGTGATGGCTTTGCCAAAAATATCGCCGGCTCCTTTTGATTCGATATCCTGTTTTTTGAGGTGGTCTTGGATACGATTGGCCAGATCGGCTACTTCTGTTTCGTCAAACGTTTTGGCTGTTACGCGCACAATTCCAAACCCTGCTTGGCCAGTTAGCTCGGCAAAGTGGCTACGGGTGGTGTAAAAGGTAGGATTTCCTCCGTAGGTGGCGGGCATCAACACTTGGTTAAACAGCACCCCACTCAATTCAACCGGCCGAACGCGATCACCAACCACAGTTTTGTTATTAATCTGAAGATAAATGGTGTCACCTTCTTGAAGGTTGTAACCGGTTTCAACGGCCATTTGCTTGCGGGCGGGCCAACTACCGCTTCTCAGTTCCAGGCGGTTGAGCTTGAGATCGTTGTAATCGTCGCGGGCGATCAGGTGAGCAGCAGCCCAGGCGTCGTTAGGAGTCTGTCTCCATTTGATGTTGGGGGCCATGAACTCGCCTTCAACCGTAACAACCCCCGGAATTGACTTAAGGGAGTCTAACATTTCTTGGTCAATCGGGGGATCAAGTTCCAGCGAAATCATCGCCGGTGAAGAGCTTTGCCAGGTTTCTTGGATGCCAGCACGCATCAAATCACTGGCCCCCAGAGTCATCCCTACGGCCAAAGCACCTATAGCAATGGTTAATACCATTTGCATAGTGCGCCGCTTATTTTGCCATAAATCGTTCCAGATTTTGTATTGTATAACCCCCATACTTTCATCCCTGCCTTTTATTTACTTACCGTTTGGTAAGTTGGTGGCAAAAAATTTTTAATTGGCTATGCCGATCCAGATATTCTCAAACATCTTTTGACTTACTGTTTCTAAACTGATTGAGGGACTGAGTATGCTCATCAAAAAAGCGCCTTCAATAGCAGCTGTTATTTGAAAGGCTAAAGCATCGGCATAAATATCAGGTCGAATTTCACCCTGTGCTTGGGCATCTACTATTCTTTCAGCCAGACTGTTTATAAAACGTATATAAAATGCATCGATCCGCTCTTTTACTTCAGGGAAGAGTTTTATTCCTTCAAACATAAGCATATATGTGTGGAACTCTAGTTCATTGCTGCTGCTTGCCCCGGTGAGCAGCGCCATGGCTCCTTTTGTGTTTTTTAACATATGAAACAGCATTTGGAGCATGTCTTTGATCGATACATCCGCCTCGATAGCGGTTAAAGTCCAAATTTCCAACTCAGTTAAAAAGTTGTTAACTACGGCCAAAAATAGCGCTTCTTTACTCTCAAAATGGTAGTAGATAGCCGGTTTGGTGATGCCTATCTGTTTGGCGATATCTGTCAGCGAGGTTCTTTCATAACCATTGTTGATGAATAGCTCTGAGGCGATAGCTATGATTTGTTGTTTTGTTTCCATTGAAACCCCTAATTTACTTAACGGTAAGTAAATTATATAAAATGTATTGGGATATGTCAAGCCTCTATCTAATAATGCAACAAAAAAGCCTTTCCTGGCCGGAAAGGCTTTTTCTATTCTCAATGATTTGTGATTGTTGTACGTTTATCGAACGGGTAACTGAGCTGCTACATCATTCACTGTACTAATTAAGTTTTGAATTTCAAAGGGTTTTTCGATAAAGCGATCATTACCGATAACGTGGTGTCCCTCGGCTGCATCTTGCTCGGGGTTTCTGGCCGAGATGATGATTACCGGAATTTTGGCTAACTCATCATCATCTTTCATTTGTTGGTATACTTCCCAACCATCAATATCCGGCAGCATGAGGTCGAGCAAGAGAACATCGGGTTTTAAGCTGTGTAAGAATTCAAGCCCAAAATCTCCTTGCTTAACGCCTATTACGCGATGTCCTCGCCTTTCGAAAATAAGTTGTATCAACCCCCTCATTTCCGGATCATCTTCAATGGATAAAATTCTTAATTGGGTGTCCACGTTGTTATCCTTTGACTAAATAGTTTCTAACTAAATTATAACACAAAAGGCTATGGTTAACTTTAGGAATTTTGGCCTGTTGTCAGCCGAAGATCAAATACAATAAGAAATTATCTGTTATAATTCAGGAATGAATTTATGGTATATGATTGCTGCACTCATCAAGGAGTTTTTATTTCATGAAGTTCAAAAGGATACTGGCAAATCTGTTACAACAGTTTGTTCCCCTACGCTGGGCTTTTTCGATGGCCGTAAAACTGTTTGCTCCACGTAACACGGTTGGTGTTATGGGTGCGATTTTTAACAACTCCGGACAAGTTTTGCTTGTTGAACACGTTTTTCGACCTCAACAACCTTGGGGATTACCAGGTGGTTGGGTTGAGCGGGGCGAAGACCCGGCCCAAACAATACAGCGTGAGCTGCAAGAAGAGTTGAATTTAGCCATTGCTGTCAGAAAATTACTTTTTTGTGAACCTCAAGGGGATGAGTCGCTGAGTTCTACGCCGCTAGGGTTAGCTATTGTTTTCTATTGCCGCCTAATTGATGAACAATCGACTATTTCTCTTGATAATGCTCACAGTGCTTATGAAGTACTTTCTTATGAATGGATGTATCCGCATCGTATAGAAATAGATTTATCGCCGCAACAGAGAAAAGCTATTTATATGGGGCAGATAGAATTTGATAAAGAAAAGAATGTGCAGATAACTAAATCCTAATCTTTCAATGTGATCAGGTGCTCATGTTCTGCTTTCTAAGAAGTGCCTTTTGGAAAGTATTACGCATTTCTTTCTTGATCCTTGTGCTCACCCGTTTTATGGCCCAGCTGGAGAGAGGTATCTCGCGCCTAAATCCCGAATTAATCCTGACTCTTATTCCCTCCAGAAATTTTGAGCCGCCTTGGTTAGGGTACCTGGTTTTAGGGGGATTGCTTATCGGGCTAATTTGGCTCACTCTATTTCAGCGCAATGCATTGTATCGAGCTTCTCAGTGACACCAAATTACCATCCTTATGTTCACCCTGTTGGTCATTCCTTTTTACTTATTTTCGGCCTGGTATGCCCCTGTACTTATTGAGTCACGCTTTCTTATACCCATTTTAGGGCCGTTTTATAGTATGCTTGCGGCTGGAGTGGTCGGCTTAATGGCGAGAGTGGGGAACGTTGTTCAACCCCATAAATATTTAGCTTTTGGTTATGCTCTTTTGGTACCCAACCTAACCCTTGGGTTTGTCTTCTCACCGGAGAAAGCGTCGGTGACATCAATAGCAGGCAACATTGATAACCAAATTGCGCTTATAGGTTATAATGTAGTTTCGTATTTTGATGTTAAAGAGCCGTTTTTACAAGTAACGCTCTACTGTTGGGTGAGGTAAAAGGTAGAGTAGATAAAGCTAATTTTAGCGTTCTATAACTTCTACTCCCGGCGGGATTTTGCTGATCAGTGGGGTGGTAAATGTAAACGCACTGCCTTTACCATATTCACTTTTCACTACCAACTCACCTCCATGATTCTCAATCATTTTTTTGGTGATTGATAAACCCAGACCCGTGCCCGGCTCATTGCGGATATTTTGGTCACTAGAGCGGAAGAAGTTCGTGAACAACTTGTCCATATCCTCTTGGGCGATGCCGTATCCTGTATCTTTTACGGTCACTTTGATGCCTTGCACATCACCATTAACGTCGCCATTGAAGTAGGGTTGGGCGATGACCACAATATCGCCCCCTTCCGGCGTATATTTGTAGGCATTGCTCACCAAATTGGTCATAATTTGCACCATACGATTATAATCGGCCCGAATCTGTGGGAGATTTTCATCAACATTGAGGGTTAAATGCAATTTTTTAGACTTAACCTGATTTTGTACGGATTCAACAACATCTTCGATAACTTGTTTAAACTCGACATCATCGATTTCCAGCCGGATACGACCGGCCTCAATGCGGCTAACATCAAGCAAATCGCTTACCAGCCGGTCCATACGATCGACATTGTTAGAGATAACCTCTAAAAAGTCTTTCTGTTTATCGGATAAAGGCCCACCCGCCCCCATTTGCAACAGCTTGGCATAGCCTTTAATGCTCGTCATCGGAATTTTTAACTCGTGCGAGGCCGTGCTCATAAACTCGGTTTTGGATTGGTTAGCGTGTTTTACTTGTTCGAAAAGCTTAGCATTTTCAATGGCAATGGCTGCATGGCTAACAAGAATCGTAACGAAGTTTAGATCTTCTTCTGTAAAGTAATCGGTGCTGGTGCTCTCTAAATTAATAACGCCGATAACATGACCTTCTTGTTTGATCGGCACCACCAGAACAGAACGTGCTAAATAAGCGGCGGGGCGGCATTCTTCTACTTCAGCTACGTCGTTGGTTAAAACAGATTGACCGGTTCGAACAGCGTGGCCGATAAAGCCTTGCGACAACCGCCAAGATTTATTTTTGTAGCGACTTATTTCCATCGGCATACCACGCTGAACCGGTAAATAAAGCTCCGGCTCGTTATCATTATTGGTGTTAACCACACCCATTGCCCCAATAGACAAGCCTAAAGCATCCATGGCATAGGTTAATGTTATGTCTAATACATTGTGCAGTTCGATGGAGGTTTGCAGCTGTTGATCGAACATTTGCAGCGTCTGTAATTCCTGCATACGCTCGGCCAGAGCACGATCTGTCAGGGTAAACTTTTGCGCATTTTGAATAGCAATGGCCGCTTGTCCGCCAAAAGACATCAGCAGATTACAATCTTCCTCGGTAAAAATAGAGCCATCTTGTTTATTGAGTACTTCAATAACGCCGATGACTTCGTTTCTGACCTGCATCGGCACGCACATCAAATCTTTTGTTTTGAATTCTGTCTCTTCATCAAAATCGACATTCCACCGAGGGTCGCTGGAAACATCATTAATAATCAGTGGCTCACCAGATTGCGCAACGGTACCCACGATCCCTTTGCCGATAGATGTTTTTACGCCTACGAGTTTATCTTCTGTTGGCCCCAGAACAACTTCAAACTTTAAATTTTGACGCTTCGAGTCGGCCAGCAGCAAGGAGCCTGCTTCTGCGTTAAGCAATTGAACGGCATGTTCCATAATACGCATCAGCACTACGTCCAGATCCAGGGTTGAACTGATGGCCGAACTTACCTCACCCAGGGTGGTAAGCTGCCGGGCCTTTTCTTGTGCTTCTTTTAGTAGCTGCGATTTTTCTAAAGCAATAGCCGATTGGGCGGCAAAAAGTTCCATCAACCAGATGTCATTTTCTCGGAAGCGCAGACCGTCTGGCTCATGCATTAAACACAGCACCCCTCGAACCTTGCCCGCCCAATATAAAGGAACACCGAGTACGGCTCCAAATGATGCCTCTGCAAAGTTTTCCAATCGGCCCGAAAAAGAGTGGTAATTATCGATTACCACCGTCCTGCCCAGCGTGAGTACGCGTCCGGCAATACCTTGGGTAGATTTAATGGTATAGTTTGTGTAATCTTTATCCAGATTATAGCTGACCACCGCTTTGAGTATTTTTTCATCCGGTTGTAGCAAATATACCATGCCACCTTCAGCGTGAAGCAGCTTTGAGGCCTGCTCTACTACCGAAACCAAAAGACTGTCGGCATCGGCCTCAGCCTGGATGCTAGCCGATATGGCCTGCAAGGCTTCCAGTTCAGCCGCCTTTCGTTTGGTTTCTTCAAGAAATTGGGCATTCTCCAAGGCAATGGTCGTTTGGCTGGCCAGCGTTGCTAGAAAGAGAAGGTCGTCGCTGCTGTAAGGTTGCCCCGAGCGCTTTAACCCGAGAGCAAGCCAACCTAATAGGTTTTCTGAACCCAAAAGAGGAACGCACAGAGCGATATTCATGATATTCAATCGCGCCAGTTCTTCTTTTGAAACAGACACATCCGGCGATACCAGGCCGCTGGGGCTAACTTGAAGAATATTGTTGGTATCAGCCAACCACTGCGCCAGATCATCACTTAGGCCAAAGCGGATGTTGACCGTCTGGGGATCATCATCAGAGGGAGGATAGCTCACCACAAACGCCCCAATCGTATGGTTACGTAAAAAAACCGTCGAATGTTCGGGCATGAGAGTCTCATGGGCTTGTTTTACTAACAGTTCCAGAACGTGGTTGGTACTAAGCGGCGCTGAAATAAGGGCCCGGCCGTAGCTCTGCAGAGTTTGTCGATAGTCAAATGGTTCTCTAAGAAATAAGCGATTGACCGCTGTCTGTATACGCTTTTTGAGAGGATCGAGCGTTAACACCAGAATCACAACAAATATGGCTAAGATAATTGGATCTTGAAAAAGTGAACCTTGAAACAAAGCTCCCAGAAAACTGACAATAATAAAGTAAAAAACAGTGACCATCAAGGTCAGTAACGTATAAACAATGCCTCGGTTGAAAATGGTATCAATATCAAGAATGCGATATCGTAGCATGGCATACGTAATTGCCAGCGGCAATACGATAAAAGGTATAAATATGCCGGCGAAAATGGGCCATACAAATGCTGTTTGCAGACCCAAAGTATTAAGAATCATCCAAAGAGTCACCGGGCCAAACGCAACAATAGTACTCCAAAATAATATCGACGTTTGTTGGCGTATTGTGTTTGAGAGTGTGAAATAACGTAAGTGAAGCTGAGTGCCTAAAAAGAGAAGGATCGATAAGCTGATGAAGGCAAAGATCCATAATCGTGTCGAGTAATACAGGCGGGGACTGTGGGCAAAATAGAGACTGTAAAGATTAATGATGCCCAGGCCAAGCGCAACCATATACGGGATAAAACGCAGCCATTTTTGTGAGCGAATAAGCCGCGAGTCAACTGGAAAAACAAGTCCCAAATGAAGTAGCGATGCCCCACTCAAAGGCAAAATAACAGCCCATATTGAATTGAGAAAATGAAGGGTAAATTGGTCGAAGATGCCGCTGGTTGAGATAGAAACGAACGCGCAGAAGGCGACGAAAACATTATTCGCTTGGCCCGCCCGCCGAAGACGAAAGATAATAAACCCCAGGCTAAGATAGATTAAACTTACCGTATAAGGCAGCCAGAAGTAAATAAGAAAATTTTGCAGCGAAAAATCGATCAGCGATACGGTAATATCCGTGATAGGCGGAGCAGCTTGAGCCAGGTGAGGTTCAACCTGAAGGGTAACACTGTCACCCACCTCCTTGTCGCGTAGTGACAGATAGACATCCCTGCCAGAATTTACCGGCGTTTCATCGATAGTTAGCAGGATATCGCCCGAGTCGATGCCTTGCTGATGGGCCGGCCAATCAGGATCATAACTATCTGCCACAATGAGGTTAGAGTAAAAAAGCGTGCCTAAAAACGGCTTTTTAACCCATTGCAGGGCAAATACAAGCGCCAAGATACTAAAAATTGCCGCCGCAATAAGTAATACGAGGATAATTATTCTTGTGTGTGGGGAATTTCTGCTTCTTAAAGAGCTAAAAGCCGGTTTCATCTGTCGAAGAATTATGGCTAATCAAACGGTCATCCGTTATTAATTAGGTCCTTACACTAAGTAGAAAGGGTTAATACGGGTTCGAATTGATAGGTTAGCAAGGGTATACAATGCTGGCGTGCAGTTTAACCTAATACTAATACTTTCCAGTTTAACACGCGGTTTATAGCAAGTCAAGGTCGTTGATGGTACTTTGGTCGTGAACGGTCAGAGAATAGTAAGAGACCCCGCAAATAGGTATCATCTGCCGGGCCTTTGTTCCATTATCTACTTGATAAAGATGCACGCAATTCATCGATTAATAGAGAAACATCGGTTTCTCTTTCACATGGCGAATTTTGGGACGATACGCGTCGACATCATATAATTCATCGACATCAACCCGCTTGATACCTTCAGATAGAATTGAGGCCGGAACACTGGTGTATTTGCCATCTTTTACGGCAACCATTTGGCCCAATTCACTTTTCGAAATTAAATCCATCGCCATATTAGCAAAATTAAAGCCGACCATCAAATCGATAGCATCCGGCTTACCAGACCGTGATAGATAAGCGATTTGTTGATAAATAATGTCTTCGCCCGTAATTTGTTTAATGGCTTCCCCGGTAACGGCTCCAATACCCGATACTTTTTGACTTGCCGAGTCAGGCTGCCCGTACCGTATATTTTTTCCGCCAATCATTGTTGCGCCTTCAGAAATTGTCAAAATGGCGTAGTTACTGGGGTTTTTGCGTTTGTCTTCCAATAATAGAGTTGCCAGCTTTTCCGGATCAAACGGTACTTCGGAGATAATAGCGCGATTAACATCGGCCAAATAAGCGGCGATGAGCGACGTTTCTCCTGAGTTGCGGCCAAACAGTTCAATCACCCCAATTCGTTCATGGGAGCCAACCGAGGTGCGCAAATTGTGGATAATATCGATACTTCTTGTAATAGCTGTTGAAAAGCCAATACAGTAGTCGGTGCCGTAAACATCGTTGTCCATTGTTTTAGGAACAGCCAGAATAGGTATGCCTTCGTTATGTAAGCGATGGGCATAGTTGAGGGTGTCATCTCCGCCGATAGGGATTAAAACATCAACCCCCAGTGCTTCAATTACTTTTAATACATGCGCTGTACAATCTTGAGGCTTCGTCGGTTGATTTTGGGGATCTTTAAGAAAATCGGGCATACTCATAGGTTGAATCCGACTCGGATTGACCCTTGATGTATGGAGAAAGGTGCCACCAGTGCGATCAACTGTCCGTACGGCATCATTATCCAAATCAACCAGCCATTTTGCAAAACATTCTTCATCATCGGGATTATAATTGAGCAGCCCTTGCCAACCTCGTCTAATTCCCAGTATGCTATGACCTTCGTCTGTGGCCCGTTTTACAACAGCTTTGATGCACGAATTTAAACCTGGGACATCACCCCCACCCGTTAGTATTCCGATTTTCACGGCCTGAATCCTCCTAAGTTTTGTTGTTAAAAAAAAATAGGCCCTGATAGGCCCATTTTTCTCTG